>JAAZAI010000371.1 GCA_012514445.1 Lentisphaerota bacterium | reverse complement strand
GCGTGTTGAGCCGCACGGCGTGCACGAGGATGCTCAGCGCGCCCATGGCGAAGTTGAGCCCGTGCCCGAAGAGGAGCACGACGGCGAGGATCGGCAGCTTGGCCGCCATCGGCAGGTCGATCTGCGTGGCCATCATGTTGAAGTTCTCGGCGACCTTCACCGAGGCGAGGCCCACCGCGTAGAGGCGCACGTAGGAGATGATGTCGCCCATGCAGCTCATGACGTTGAGCGGCAGCATGCCGAGGCTCACTCCGTTTTCCTTGAGCTCCGACACGTCGAGCATGAACAGCAGGACCATCAGCACGGAGACGATCATCGCCGGGACGCCCCAGCTCGGGAACTCGAAGCCCGCCACGACGATGCTGCAGACGATGGCGTACATGCACCAGACGATGCCGACCCAGCCCAGCTCGGCCAGGAACTTCTTCGAGGGGAAGAGCGCCGCCGCGTTCCACAGCCGGGCGATGCTCAGATGCACGGCGCCGATCGTGAAGCAGAGCTGCATGATGTGGTTGACGTCGGCCAGCCAGGCGATCGACTTGAAGCGCAGGAATTCGGGGATGGCGGCCTGCGGGATCGCGAAATAGTTGCCGCTGAGCACGCCGTAGGCGATGGTGCAGCCGCCAAACATGTAGAAGAGCGTGAAGATCGACTTGACCGACTGCGGGAGCGGTCCCCGGGCCTTCCGGGCGACCTGGCGGCGGGAGAACAGGGTCAGCAGGATGATCAGCGCGCCGTATCCCGCGTCGCCGACGAGCATGGCGAAGAAGATCGTGAAGAAGATGTAGAACGGGACGCTGACATCCGTCTCGTTGTAGCCGGGAAGGATCCCCAGCCCCCTGAAGAGCCCGGTGATCGGGCGGAACAGCGTCGGCGGCTCGAGCAGCGTCGGCACGTCCTCGCCCGGCTCGGGATCTCGCAGCGCGAGGCCCCAGCCGCGACGCGCGGCCTCGGCAGTCAGTTCGTCCGCCTCGCGGGCGTCGCAGAAGCCCGTGATGTAGGCCACCGGGCCCTCGACCGTCAAATTTTCGGCGACGGAGACGTACTCCCATTCCTGGCCGCCGCGACGGATCTGCGCCTGGAGGTCGGGCAGATGCTTTTCGTGCGACGCGATCGCCTCCGCGGTCTGACGCATCGCCTCGAGCCGGGCGTCGAGATCCGCCTGCATCGCGGAGAGCCGCTTCGGCGGCATGGGCATGGGGGCGAGCCCCTCGGGCGGCGGCGCGCCGACGACGGCGCCGTAGACGCCAGTCTTGTCGCGCGAAAGCACCTGGATTAATGCGTCCCCGACGTCGGGAAGCGGGGCGCCGGGGCTGGCCTTGAAGAGCGCGACCTCGCGCCCCGCGGCCGTCAGGCGGGCGGCGGCGGCGGGATCGAAATCGCCCCACGGCTCGAAGCGGCGGATCTCGGCCGCCAGGGCGCGGGTCTCCTCGCGAAGGACCAGATAGCGGTCGGCGAGGTCGTTGATCCCGCGGACGAGCGGGTCGCGGTCGCGGCCTTCGCGCGAGGCGGCGGCGGCCTTGATCGAAAGCCGTCGCCAGTCCCCGCCGGCGGCGGTCTGGACGGCGGCGATGGCGCGCTGCGCCTCTTCAACGGCGATGCGCGCCCCGGCGATCGCCTCGGTGTCGGTCAGGCGCAGCTCGACGTGCAGCACGCCCAGGCCGGCGAGGCGGGCCAGGGCCTCCTCGCGGGCGGAGGCCACGCAGAGCAGCGTCACATGCTTCATCGGGACGATCATGCCGCGCCCTCCTCCGCGCCAAGCGCGGATTCGCCGCTCTTGTCGCGGCTCTTGGCGATCTTGCCGCGCGCCACGGCGGAGGTCTGCTCGTCGCCGAGGGCGATGCCGATGAGGCGGATGGTCTCGCGGCACTCGGGGATCTTGACCTTTTCGAAGAGATTGACGCGCTGGGACGTCGTGCGCAGCTCGGCCTCGATCAATTCGATCTGCCGGTGCAGCACGTCGATGCGCACCGCGGACTCCATGAGCCGGGCGGCGGCCTCGGCGGCTTCGTCGACCCAGGCGGGCGTGGCAAAGAGGTCGGTCTCGGGGCGGCGCGTCTCGATGCCCTCGTAGACGGGGATCACGACGCCGGCGATGTTGCCCTGCCCGAGCTTGACGCGCTCGAGCACGACGGGGATCTCGGCGGATTCGTCCGCGAGCAGGCCGATCCACGAGGCGGCGGCATCGAGCAGGGCGTCGCGCTGACGCTCGGTCTCCTCGACGCGGGTGCGCATCGTGGCGATCTCAAGCTGGAGCTGCTGCTTCTTGAGCTGCAGCATCGGCAGGAAGCGGCGGAATCGCGCGAGCGCGTCTTTCTGCGCCTTCAGCTCCGTCTTTGTCAGCTTGACCTTGGCCATGGTGGTTCTCCGGCGGATTCGCGAAGGTCGCCTCAGCCGCGCTTCGGCCAGAACTTGTCGAGGATCTCGGTGCGGATGCCGGTCTCGACGGGCTCGAAGCAGTCCGCCAGCATCTCCCAGCCGAGGTTGAGGGCCTTCTCGAGGGGGATGTTGACGGTGATGTCCATCATCTCCTTCTCGAAGCGCGCGCCGTACTTGAGCAGCTTGCCGTCCCACTCGGACATGCGGAAGCCCATCGACTGCTTCTCGAGCGTCGAGCGGTACTGCGCGAAGAGCTGGATCATCGTGTCCATGATCGTGCGATGGTCGTCGCGCGTGTTCTTGTTGACGTTCTGCTTGAGGCGCGAGAGCGAGCCGAAAGGCTCGATGCGGCCGCCGCGCAGGTAGAACTGCCCTTCGGTGATGTAGCCCGTGTTGTCCGGCACCGGGTGCGTGACGTCGTCGCCCGGCATCATGGTGACCGCGAGGATCGTGATGGAGCCGGCGCCTTCGAAGTCCACGGCCTTCTCGTAGCGGGCCGCGAGCTGGGAATAGAGGTCGCCCGGATAGCCGCGGTTCGAGGGGATCTGCTCCATGGTGATGGCGATCTCCTTGAGGGCGTCGGCGAAGGAGGTCATGTCGGTGAGCAGGACGAGGACTTTGCGGCCGCCGATGGCGAACTGCTCCGCGACGGCCAGCGCGAGATCCGGCACGAGCAGGCATTCGACGACGGGGTCGGCGGCGGTGTGCACGAACATGACGGTGCGGGAGAGCGCGCCGCTCCGGTCGAGCGTGTCGTGGAAGAAGAGATAGTCGTCGTGCTTGAGGCCCATGCCGCCGAGGATGATGACGTCGACCTCGGCCTGGAGCGCGATGCGGGCGAGCAGGTCGTTGTAGGGTTCGCCGGCCTTGGCGAACACGGGCAGCTTTTGGGACTCGACGAGCGTGTTGAAGACGTCGATCATCGGAATGCCGGTGCGGACCATGTTGCGCGGGATGATGCGCTTGGCGGGATTGACGGAGGGGCCGCCGATGGAGATGAGCTCGCCGGTCAGCTCGGGGCCTTTGTCGCGGGCGTTGGCGCCGCCGTCGAAGATGCGCCCGAGCAGATTGTCCGAGAACGGCACCTGCATCGGATGGCCGAGAAAGCGCACGCGGCCGTCCGTGGCGATGCCGCGGGCGCCGGCGAAGACCTGGAGGGAGACCTGGTCGCCATCGAGCTTGATCACCTGCGCGAGAGAGGTCTTGCCCCGGGAGGAGACCTCGGCCAGCTCGTGGTACTTCACCCCCTGGGCCCGCAGGTTGATGACGCTGCCCGAACTGTTGTCGATCTGGTGGTAGACTTTGTTCATGTCGAATCCGATGCGGCGCTCCGGCGGTCCATCCGCGTTCCGCCCCGTTCAAAAATTCTTTTGATCATAGCACATTCGCACCGACCCCACAAGTCCGACGGTTCGCCGATGGACGGTCCGTTTGACAAAACGATGCAAGCCCTCTATACTTGCTTGTTCATTCGTCCTCAAACCATCCGGCCTTCACTCGCGACATCGCACTGTAGGTCGAGGGAACGACCCGAATCGATTGACTGAAAGGATCCGACCATGACCGCACGCGAAATCAAACCGGGAGTCCACGCCATCGCCTCCGTCCACTGGGAGCGCCGCCTCTTCGACTCGCTCATCCCCCTGCCCGACGGCACCAGCTACAACGCCTACCTCGTCAAAGGCAGCGCCGCCACCGCCCTCGTCGACACCACCGACCCCGATCTGCGCAACGACCTCCTCGACCAGCTCGCGGACGTGGCGACGGTCGACTACCTCGTCTCGAACCACACCGAACAGGACCATTCCGGCCTCCTGCCCGAGCTGATGGCCCGGTACCCCAAGGCCGTCCTCCTGTGCAGCGCCAAGGCGCAGGACCTGCTCTCGACGCACCTCGGCATCCCCGCCGAACGGCTTCGCGTGGTCAAGGACGGCGAGGAGGTCTCGCTCGGCGACAAGACGCTGCGCTTCGTCTACACCCCGTGGGTTCACTGGCCGGAGACGATGTGCACCTACGTGCCGGAGTCGAAGCTGCTCTTCAGCTGCGACTTCTTCGGCTCGCATCTCGCCACCAGCGACATCTTCGTGACGGACAAGGCCCAGACCCTGCGCGCCGCGAAGCGCTATTTCGCCGAGATCATGATGCCCTTCCGCGCCGCGATCCAGGGAAACCTGAAGAAGGTCGAGGCGCTGGACTTCGACATGATCGCCCCGAGCCACGGCCCCGTCTACGACGACCCCGCCTTCATTGTGGAGGCCTACCGCGAGTGGACCTCACCCAAGCTGCGCAACGAGGTCTGCCTTCCCTACGTCAGCATGCACGGCAGCACCAAGCTCATGGTCCACCACCTCGTCGACGCGCTCGTCAAGCGCGGCGTCAAGGTGCACGCCTTCGAACTCACGGTCGCCGACATCGGCGACCTCGCCATGTCCCTCGTGGACGCCGCCACGCTCATCGCGGCCACGCCCACGGTCCACGTCGGCG
>JAAZAI010000043.1 GCA_012514445.1 Lentisphaerota bacterium | reverse complement strand
CGGCGGCGGATTTCCGCCGTGCGCAGGGGGGCGTCGGGTGTTCCGGTCGGCGGCATGGGATGCTCAGGCCGTCTTGTTGTCGGCGAGGATGGCCTCGATGGCGGCGAGTTCGTCGGCGGCGAGCGGCGCGGCGGTGGCGGCGGCGGCGTTTTCGACGACGTGCGCGGGGGCGCTCGCGCCGATCAGCGCGGAGGTGACGCCGGGGGTGCGCAGAACCCACGTCAGCGCGAGCTGGGCGAGGGACTGGCCGCGGGCGGCGGCGATGGCGGCGAGTTTCGCGAGCTTCGTCGTGAGCCCGGCGGCGAGCTGCTTGGCCATCCAGTCGTTGCGCGAGGCGCGGGAATCCGCAGGGATCGCGCCGGAGGCGTATTTGGACGTGAGCAGGCCCTGCGCGAGCGGGCAGAAGGCGATGATGCCCATTCCGGCGTCTTGCGCGGCGTCGGTCAGGCCGTCCTCGATCCAGCGGTTGAGCATGCTGTAGGAGGGCTGGTGGATGAGGCAGGGCGTGCCGAGTCCGGCCAGGATCCTGGCGGCCTCGCGGGTCTGCTCCGGCTTGTAGGAGGAGATGCCGGCGTAGAGGGCCTTGCCGGACTTGACGGCGGAGGCGAGCGCGCCCATCGTCTCCTCGATCGGCGTCTCGGGGTCGGGGCGGTGGGAGTAGAAGATGTCGACGTAGTCGAGTCCCATGCGCTTGAGACTCTGGTCGAGGGAGGCGAGGAGGTACTTGCGCGAGCCGAAGTCGCCGTAGGGGCCGGGCCACATGGTGTAGCCGGCCTTCGTCGAGATGATCATCTCGTCGCGGTAGGGGCGGAAGTCGTCGGCCATGACGCGGCCGAAGGTCTCCTCCGCGGAGCCCGGCGGCGGGCCGTAGTTGTTGGCGAGATCGAAGTGGGTGATGCCCAGGTCGAAGGCGGCGCGGACCATGGCGCGGCTCGTCTCGTAGGGGCGTTCGCCGCCGAAGTTCTGCCAGAGGCCCAGGGAAATGGCCGGGAGCTTGAGGCCGGAGCGGCCGCAGCGGCGGTATTGCATGGCGCCGTATCGCGCGGGGGAGGCGGAGAAGGGCATGGCGTGAGTTCCTTGCTGCTGGCGGGACGCGGCGGATGGACTAGAGCTTCGAGGCGAAACCGGAGGCGATCTTCTCGCCGCCGGCGTCCGAAAGATGGAGCCCGTCGTCGGGATTGAGGAACTCGACGCCGTCGCCGAAGGCGCTGTAGAAGTCGACGCAGGCGACGCCCATCTCCTTCGCGACGGCCTTGATGGCGGCGGCGATGGCGGCGGCGGCGGGGTCGAAGCTGGCGTGGCCGCCGATCATCTTGGGCGGCGTGCCGACGATGGGCACGCAACTGTGGTCCTTGCAGACCTGGATGATGGCGCGGATGTTGGCGGCGGCGTGCTCGGGTCCGCGGCTCATGATCGCGTCGTTCGAGCCGAAGAGGATGCAGACGTAGCCGGGCTTGCGCGCGACGACGGAGGAGATGATGGAGGCGCCGTAGGCGCTCGTGGCGCCGGCGACGCCGAAGTTGAGGACGGTCTTGCCGGTTTTGGCGGCGATGCGGGAGGGGTAGGGGGCGCCTTCGCACTTGTAGCCCTGGGTGAGGCTGTCGCCGATGCAGGCGACGAGTTCGGGGTTGTTGTCGCCGACGTCGCCGCCTCCTCCGCCTCCATCGTCCTCGCAACCGGAGGCCAGGGGCAGGACGAGCAGGGCGGCCGCGGCGAACATGCGGAGCAGGCGGTCGAACAGGGCTTTCATGGGAACCTTTCGCTTGGAGTTGAAACAGAATCTGCGGAGCCGTTCAGCGTCCCACCGCGATGCGCTGGGCGAGGCGTTCCGGGAGGCCCGCGCCGCGGATCTTGGCCTGGGTGGCCTCGATGTCGTACTCGACGCGGTGGAACTGGATTTCGCGCAGCGCGGTGTCGTAGGTGCAGTAGGAGGCGCGGCTGTCGTTGTCGCGCGGCTGGCCGATGCTGCCGGTGTTGATGAAGTACTTGCGGCCGAGGCCGATGTTGATCGTCTGCGGGTCGTAGCGTTCGACGGACGGTCCGTGCTTCTCGAAGATCACGGGGACGTGGGTGTGCCCGTGGAAGCAGACCTGCGTGTTCTGGTAGCAGAAGTGGGCCTCGGCCTCGATCGCGTCGAACACGTAGCCCCAGCGCTCGGGCATGTCGAGCGTGCTGTGCACGAGGGTCATGCCCTGGTGGAACGCATGGAGGGGCAGGGCGCGGAGCCAGTCGCCGGCGACGGGATCCCTGGCGAGCTCGCGCCGGGTCCAGGCGACGACGCTCGCCGCCATGGGGTGGAAGTCGTCGAGCGACTCGTCGAAGGCGCAATAGTGGTCGTGGTTGCCGCGCACGGTGAAGCAGTCGAGCTCGCGGATGAGATGGACGCACTCGATGGGCTTGGCGTTGTAGCCGACGATGTCGCCGACGCAGATGAAATTCGTGACGGATTGCGAACGGGCGTCCTCCACGACGGCCTGGAGCGCGTCGATGTTGGCGTGGATGTCGGCGAGAATGGCGAACTTCTTGTCCATCGGCGGTTGGGGGTGGGCTAGTGGATTCCGAGCAGCAGCGCGGCCACTTTCAGATCGTCGGTGACGGTGATCTTGATGTTCGGAAACGAGGAAGGCACGAGGTGGACGCTTTCCCCGAGGTGTTCGACGGCGGAGGCTTCGTCGGTGAAGTTCGCCTTGTCCTGCTTCGCCTTTTCGAGAGCGCGGCGGAGGATGTCGAACTTGAAGGTCTGGGGCGTCTGCACGGACCACACCTTCGCGCGGTCGATGGTGGAGGCGACCACCTGTCCGTGGTCGACGGACTTGAGGGTGTCGGTGACCTTCGCGGCCGCGACGCCGGAGCCGGTGCGCTTGGCCGTGCGGATCGTCTCGGAGATGAGCGCCGAGGTGATGCAGGGCCGCGCGCCGTCGTGGACGCAGACCATCGTGGTCTCGGGGTCGCAGGCGGCCATGCCGTTGCCGACGGACTCCTGCCGCGTGGCGCCGCCCGCGACGATGGCGGCGACCTTGCGGCAGCCGAACATCTGGGAGGCGCTCTTGGCGGCGACGAGCTGGTCCTTGCGCACGACGAGGACGATCTTGTCGATGTCCGGGCATGCCTCGAACGTCATCAGGGAATAGGCGAGGACGGGTTTGGGGCCGAGGCTGAGGAACGCCTTGTCGACGTCTCCGCCCATGCGCGCGCTCTTGCCTGCCGCTACGATGATTGCCGTGGTCATGGCCTCCCGTCCTTTCCGGCTATTTGCCGATGCTGAAGCTGGGGCGCTTGTTGTTGTACCACGCCAGCATGACGGGCGTGGCGATGAAGATGGTCGATAAGGTGCTCGCGAGCAGCCCGATGAACATGCAGACGGCGAACCCGAAGATGTCGCCGGTCGTGAAGACCAACAGGGCGAAGACGGTGAGCAGCGTGGAGACGGAGGTGAGGATCGTCCGGCTCAGCGTGAGGTTGATGCAGTGGTTGGCCAGCTCGGGGAACGACATCTTCTGGTCTCGCTTGAGCTCCTCGCGGATGCGGTCGAAGAGCACGATCGTGTCGTTGACGCCGTAGCCGACGATGGTGAGCATGGCGGCCACGATCGTGAGGTCGAACTGGAAGCCGAGGCAGGAGAAGACGCCGATGGTGATGAGCACGTCGTGCACGACCGCGGCGATGGCGCCCAGGGAGAAGCCGAATTCGAATCGCAGCGTGATGTAGAGGAGCATCGCGATGCCCGAGAAGACGATGGCGACCAGCGCGCTCTTCTTCATCTCCCCGCCGATCTGGGAGCCGACGGAGTCGATGTCGAGGTAGGTGAAGCGCACGTCCTTGAGCGCCTCGGCCTTCGCCAGCGCGTCCGTGAGGACTTCGGACACCTCGACGCCGCCGACTTCCGTGAGGACGGTCTTGATCTCGAGGAAGGTCGCGTCGTCCGACTGCTGGAACTGCGGAGAGGCATCCGTGATGCCCGCGGCCGTCGCCGCCGAGCGGATGTCGCCGAGGGTCTTGCCGAGGTCGGCGCCTTCCGGGACCTGCACCGCGTAGCTGACCTTGGCGCCGCCGGTGAAGTCGACCGCGAAGATCGAGGCCGGGTTGCGCAGGCCGCGCACGACGGTGGCGGCGATGGAAACGACGATGATCGCGACGGCCACGAGAATCACGGGCTTGAAGCAGCGGGTGAAGGCGATGTTCACCTTGTCGTTGAGCAGCTTCATCATGGACATCGGCTTCGCGCGCGTCTCGGGGACGGTCGCCTGGAAGACCATCTTCGTCACCACGAGGGCCGTGTACATGCTGCCCATGATGCCGGCGACGAGGGTGATGGAGAAGCCGCGGATGAGGCCGGTGCCGAAGACGAAGAGGATGACGGCGGTGATGACGGTCGTCAGGTTGCCGTCGAAGATGGCGAGGAAGGCGCGTTTGTAGCCGGCCATGATCGAGGGGAAGGCCGGGCGCCCCGCGAGCTGCTCCTCGCGCGTGCGCTCGTAGATGAGCACGTTGGCGTCCACCGCCATGCCGATGGTCAGCAGAATGCCGGCGATGCCGGGGAGCGTGAGCACCGGCAGGCGCAGGATGCTGCCGCCCGAGAGCGTCACGTCGGGCACGAAGATGCTCAGGATGTTGGAGGCCACCACGGCGCAGATCGGCAGCAGCACGAGATTCAGGATCAGCGCGGCCGCGGCCACGACGCCCATGAAGCGGTAGTAGAGGGCCACGAAGAGGATGATGGCGGCGAAGCCGACGACGATGGCCTTCTTGGCGGCGGTGATGGCGTCCTCGCCGAGCGTCGGGTTCACGAAGCGCTTGCCGATGAACTTCATCGGCGCGGGCAGGGCGCCGGCGTTGAGCACGGTGGCGAGACGCTTGGCCTCCGCGGGGGAGAAGTCGCCGCGGATGACGGCGTTGCCGCCCGGAATGCGCTCGTCGATGGTCGGCGCGGAGTAGATGACGCCGTCGAGCGCGACGGCGAGCTGCCGGCCGACGCCGCTCGACTTGTTCGAAGTGCCGTAGGGGCAGTACTTGCCGGTGATCTCTTCGAACTTGTTCGCGCCTTCGGTGTTGAGGGAGAGGGAGACGTAGTTGCGGCCGGACATCATGTCCACGTCGGTTCCCGCCTTCTTGATGAACTCGCCGGTGAGCAGCGGGCGGCGGCTGACGTAGTGGGGCGTGAACGCCTCGGCATCGCCGATCTTCGCGCGCTCGAACATCAGGATGTAGCCGGGATCGGGGTTGCCGAACGACTGGATGGAGGCGGGGGGGGGCTCGGGGGTGTTGGGGACGCGAACAAAGTATTTGCGGCCTCCGATGTCCGCGATCTGGTAGCCTTCGGGGGCCTTGCCCTGGTCGAAGAGCTTCTGCGCCATGTCGCCGGAGCGGCTGCTGACGAGTCGGAAGTCGAGGAACGCCACGCTGCGGATCAGCTTCTCCGCCTCGGCCCGCTTGGCCTCGTCGGCACCGGGGATCTGCACGTAGATGCGGCCGTCCTTGCCGCGGGTGATCACGGGCTCCAACGTGCCCAGGGAGTCGACGCGGTTGCGGATGACCTCCACGGCCGTCTCGTCGGCCGAGGCCATCGCCTCCTTGATGCGGCTGGCGATCTCTGCCTCCGAAGCGCCTTCGGGGAAGCGGCCGCGGATCGTTTCGTCCAGCGCCGCCTTGTCGAGTTCGAGCGTGAAGCTGTAGCCGCCCTGCAGGTCGAGCCCCAGCCGGATGCGGTCCTTGGGCGGGATGATCAGGAGGACGGACGCGGAGACGAGGAGCGCCAGGATGAGCCACTTCAGCCAGTTAACGGAGTGCATGGTGATAGGTCCTTGGGATGCGTGATGGGTTCTTGCCGGAAAAGGTTGCGCGGCGGCGCCTCAGCGGGCGTCCGGCTCCGCGGGGGATTCATTGGCCTGAAGCGAGCGCTGGACGGCGCCGCGGGCGATTTCGAGCACGACGCCGTCGGCGACCTCCACGCGGAAGGTCGCGTCCTTGACTTCGACGATCGTGCCGATGAGGCCGCCGGCGAAGAGCACCTTGGTGCCGGCGCGCAGCTCGGAGATCTCCTTCTTGCGCTCCTTCTCCTTGCGCTGGGCCGGCCGGATCATGATGAAGTAGAGGATCGCGAAGATCAGGATCAGGGGCAGGAACTGGCCCATGCCGCCGGCCATCGGGGCGGGGGCGCCCATCGGGGCCGCGCCGGGGGCGGCGGGCTGCGCCGCGGCGGCGGTGGCTTCCACGGGCGCGGGCGCCTGGGCGAGAAGGAAGGGAAGGGTGTTCGAATTCATGTGTTGGGTGTTGTGTTTTGAGAATCGGGCCTGCGGGGCGGACTCAACGTTGTTCCGTGCTGTTCAGTTCCTCGTGCGCCCTCCGCCTGAACTCGGCGAAGGATCCGTCTTCGAGCGAGGTGCGAAGCTCCTCCATGAACGCCATGTAGCGGTGGATGTTGTGGAGCGTCAGCAGCCGAATGCCGAGAATCTCGCCCGCGTTGAGGAGGTGGCGCACGTACGCCCGGGTGAAGTGCCTGCAGCAGGGGCATTCGCAGCCTTCCTCCACGGGACGGGTGTCCTGCTTGTAGCGGCCGGCCTTGACCTGCAGCGAACCTCGCCGGGTGAACGCCGACCCGTTGCGGGCATGTCGCGTGGGAATCACGCAGTCGAACATGTCCACGCCTCGGGCCACCGCCTCCACGATCTGCAACCTGTCGCCAACCCCCATCAGATAACGGGGCCTGTCTTCGGGAAGATGGACCGTGCTGTCCTCGACGCCTTTGAGCAACACATCGACAGGCTCGCCCACGCTCACCCCGCCGATGCCGTATCCATCGAATCCGATCTCGACCAGGCCATGCGCGCAACGCTCCCTGAGCTCACCGTAGACTCCCCCTTGGACGATGCCGAAGAGAAGCTGTCCGGACGCTCGGCTCTGTGTAGCGCAAAGTGATGCCCATACTAGAGTTTTGGCCACCGATTTGCAAGCATATTCAGGCGTCGCGGGATAGGGGATGCACTCGTCGAAGCACATCGCCACGTCCGAGCCGAGGACCCGCTGCGTCTCCATCGATTCCCGCGGTCCCAGAAAGACGCGCGAACCGTCGATGTGGGAGTTGAACTCCACTCCGTCGTCGCGGATCTTGCGCAGGTGTCCGAGGGAGAAGACCTGGAAGCCGCCGCTGTCCGTCAGGATCGGCCCGTCCCAGCCCATGAAGCGGTGCAAGCCGCCGCAGGCCGCGACGATGTCGTTGCCGGGCCGCAGCATCAGATGGTACGTGTTGGCCAGGATCATCCCGACCCGCAGCTCGTGCAGATCCCTTGGCTCCAGGGTTTTGACCGTGGCCTGCGTGCCCACCGGCATGAAGGCCGGGGTCTGGACGACGCCATGCGTGGTCGCCAGCGCGCCCCGCCGCGCCGCGTAGCGGCCGTCCGGCAGGACGTTCTGGACCTTGGAGACCGAGAAGGGACTAGGCATGCTGCTGCTGGCGGATCGCCTCGTAGAGGGCGAGGGCGCCCGCCACGCCGGCGTTGAGCGAGGAGACCTTGCCGAACATCGGCAGCTTGACGAGGTTGTCGCACTTGCCGCGCACCGGCGAGCTCAGGCCATGGCCCTCGCTGCCGATCACGATGCAGACCTTGCCTTTGTAGTCGACCTCCGTGTAGGGCTTCGACTCCGGAAGCGCCTCGAGCCCCGTGCTCCACGCGCCGAGGTCCTTGAGCCTCTCCAGGACGCTGACGAGATTTGGCACGCGGGCGATCTTCAAATGCTCGGCCGCGCCGGCCGAGGCGCGGACCGCCGCGGGCGTGACGCCCACCGCGCGGTCCGACGGGATCACCACGCCCAAGACGCCGGCGGTCTCGCACGTGCGCAGCAGGGAGCCGAGGTTCTGCGGATCGACGACGTGGTCGAGGACCACGACGAGGCAGTCGCCCGTCGCGGCTTCCACCGCGGCGGTGATCTCCTCGAGCTCGGCGTACGGGTACTCCTCGCAGACGGCCATCACCCCCTGGTGGTTCGCCGAGTTGACCCAGGCGTCGAGCGTTTCGCGCGTGTGGTTCTGGATGGCGATGCCGCGGGCTTCGCAGGCTGCCTTGATCTCCAGAATCTCCTCGCTGTCCTTGATGCCGTCCGAGAACATCATCTGCTTGACGACGCGGCGGTTGGCCCGCAGCATTTCGCGGACGGGCTGGCGGCCGAAGAGCAGCTCGCCTTCGGGCGCGGCCGGCGTGGAGGGACCCTTGGGCGCAGGGGCCGCGCCTTCGGGGCGGTCCCGGTTGAAGGAGCCCGGCCGCTTCTCCCACGGCTTGCGGAAGCCGTCGCCGCGGTCGTTGCCGAAACGAGGCCCTCGGTTCTCCCAGGGCTTGCGGAAGCCGCCGCCTTCGCGAGGCTCGAACCCGCCTTCGCGGGGCCCGGAGGGGGCGCCATCGTCGCGGCGTTCCCAGGGTTTGCGGAAGCCGCCGCCTTCGCGGGGCGCAAAACCGCCTTCGCGGGGGCCGGAGGGGCCGCGGTCGTCGCGGCGTTCCCAGGGCTTGCGGAAGCCGCCACCTTCACGAGGCTCGAAACCGCCTTCGCGGGGGCCGGAGGGGCCGCGGTCGTCGCGG
>JAAZAI010000007.1 GCA_012514445.1 Lentisphaerota bacterium | reverse complement strand
CGATCCGGCCGCCGCCATCGTAGCGCATCGCGTCGTTGTTCTCGAGTCCGGTGGCGCGGGCCGCGCCGAACCCGCTCCCGAATTCGACGCCCTTGCAGGCGGGCAGCGCCAGCGCCATCGCGCCGAGACGGCAGCTCAAGCGGTCGAAGAAGGGACCGCCAATTCCGGCAGGCAGTCCGACGGCCACGGCTTCGACGATGCCGCCGACGGAGTCCTGGCGTTCGTAGGCCGCGTGGATCGCGGCCTTCATGCGTTCGCCGCAGGCGTCGTCCACGGTGGGGAATTCCTTGGCGGCGGTGTCGAAGGCGGCGTCGGCGGGATCGATCTCGATGTCCCGGACGCCGGCGATTTCAAGCGCGCGCGCGGCGACCCGGATGCCGCGGGCCTTGAGCATCTGGAGGCAGACGGCGCCGGCGAAGACCATCGGCGCCGTGGCCCGGCCCGAGAAGTGGCCGCTGCCGCGCGGGTCGTTCGCGCCGCCGTAGCGCACGCGTCCGGTCAGGTCGGCGTGGCCGGGTCGGGGCCGTGCCACGAGGTTCGCGTAGTCGCCGGACTGCGTGTTGGTGTTGCGGATGATCGCCGCGAGCGGGGTGCCGCAGGTCCGGCCGTTGAAGAAGCCGGAGAGGATCTCGGGAACGTCGGGCTCCCGGCGCGGCGTGGACCACGGGTAGTGCCCCGGCGCGCGCCGCCGCATGTGCGCGGCCACGGCCTCGAGGTCGATTTCGAAGCCCGGCGGCAGACCCTCGATCACGACGCCCAGCGCCGTGCCGTGCGATTCGCCGAACAGGCTGATCTGGATGTTCTCACCCCACATCGAACTCATGCGCAATGCCTCCTGCGTTCCGGAAATCTTCGAAAAAGGTTGGATAGGATTTGGCGACGGCGTCGCCGCCCACGATCGTCGTCTCGCCCTCGGCGCGCGTCGCCAGCATCGCCGCGGCCATGACGATGCGGTGGTCGCGGCAGCCGTTCACGGCGCCGCCGCGGAAGCGCCCGCCGCCGCCATGCACGACGAGCCCGTCCGGCAGCGCCTCGGCCGCCACGCCGAAGGCGCGCAGCATCGCTTCGGTGGCGACGAGACGGTCGCTCTCCTTGAGGCGCAGGCGCGCGGCGTTGACGAGGCGCGTCTCGCCCCGGGCGGCGGCCGCGGCCGCCGCCAGCGCGGGCACGAGGTCGGGCGTCTGCGCGACGTCGAACACGCGGGGGTCTCCGCCGCCGTCGTCCGCGAGCCGCTCGAGCATCCCGGCGAAGGCGCTGTCGCCCTGGGACGTGCGCGCCGGCAGGTTCGCCACGGCGACGCCGTGGCCGAGGAAGGCGGCGAGCTGCCAGAAGGCGGCCTGCGAGAAGTCGGGCTCGGGAACGTAGTCCTCCGCGGCGTGGTACGGCTGCCGGCCGGGCACGTGATATCCCTCCGCCGTGCGCGTGGCGCCGACGCCGAAATGGCGCATGACATCGAGCGTCATGTCGACGTACGGCTCCGATTCCAGCGGGGAGGCGAGGACGATTTCGGAGTCGCCGTCGAGCAGCGGCAGCGCGAGCAGCAGGCCGGAGACGTACTGGGAGCTGACGTTGCCGGGGATGACGAACCGCCCCGGGGTGAGTCGTCCGCGCAGCAGCAGCGGGAGGAACGTGCCGTCGCCGGGGAATTCGAGCGTCGTTTCGTGGCCTGCGAAGGCGGCCTGGTACTCCGCCATCGGGCGGGAGGGGAGGCGGCCGGCGCCGTCGATCGCCGCCTCGATGCCGAGCGCGGCGAGCACGGGCACGAGCAGGCGAAGCGTCGTCCCCGATTCACCGCAGAAGAGCCCGAGCGGCTCGGTGTCGGCCTCCGCCGCGAGGATGTCCCGCAGGCAGGCGAGTGTCGTGCGGATGTCGTCGGAGAGGGCGTCCTCCGGTGGCAGGACGCAACGTGAGAGGTCGCCGGCGAGCGCGGCGCAGACGAGGCCGCGGTGCAACAGGCTTTTCGAGGGCGGAACCTCGATGTCGCCCGAAAGCGCGCAGGGACTGATGCGGACGGTTGTCATGGGGAGGAATCGCGTTGGGGTTGAATTGGATGTTGACGACAACAAAGGCCACGGGCAAACCAGACTCGTGACGAAGGACGCCGACGATTATAGACCATCCGGCCGTCGATTGACCAGACTGGAATGAAAAACCGCGAGAGCTCAACCCATCGCCCTTCCGAAGAAGCCGATGGACTGCCCTCTCGCGGTTTCCGCTCAACGCGAGCTGGAAGCAGCGCGCTTCTTACATCTTGTCGACGATGAGGCCGTCGCCGTAGACGGCGCTTTCAATCGACACGCCGAAGAAGGTGCTGTAATAGACCTTGCTGGCGTTGGGGCCGTCGCTGGGGGTGCGCAGGGATCCGCATCCGGTCAGCGTTGCGACGAGAGCGGTTGCCGCGATGAGCGTCAGAAACTGTTTCATGGCTTCTCCTGTTTGTTGTGGGCGTTATTGTTGGTGCGCCGTCAGTCTCATGCGCCGTCAGGCGCGCGGGCGGAAGGTGCATCGCCCCGAGTCTCGGGGACTATGGAGCGGAGTATAGCACGCCAGGCCGCCCTGTGCAATCCATGTTCATCGATTGCCAGCAATTCGCAATATGGCAATATGGCCGATCTCGTTTGCAGCGGCGTGCTCGGAGAGCCCGCCCTACCTCGTAGACTCACCGTTTGGCGGTGATTTCGGGGTAGGGCGCGATCTCCGAGCGCGCCGTTTCCCTGGTTTCTGGCCATATTGCGAATTGCTGATCGATTACGTTCAGGGTAGGCACGCAACGTTTTTTTTGATACACTCCCGAGGCATCGTTTCAAGGAGGATTTCCCATGAATTTGACACAAGAACAGCAGGACGCGGTGAGACGCTGGGCGGCCGAGGGCGCCAGTCTCTCGCAGATCCAGTCGCGCCTCGCCGAGGAATTCGCCGTCCGCCTCAGCTACATGGACACTCGGTTCCTCGTCATCGAACTCCAGGCCAAGCTCCAGGACAAGCCCGAACCCAAGGCGAAGGAGCCGAAGACAGGCGCCCTGGGCGAGGAAGCCGCCGCGGCGGACGACGCGGAATTCGACGACGAGGCCGCCGCGCCGGGCGCGGAGGAGGCCCCTGCGGACGCGGCGGGCGACATCGCCTTGGAGATCAGCCCCCTGGCCCGTCCCGGCTTCGCCCTCACGGGCTCCGTGGTCTTTTCCGACGGCGTCAAGGCCGACTGGGGATTCACCAACGACGGACGCTTCGCGCTCGATTCCGAGAAGCCGGGCTACCGGCCTTCGGGCGAGGATCTCCGCAAATTCCAGATGAAACTCAGGGACCTGATGTCCTCGCGGGGGTACTGATGAAGAAGCGTGGCGTGGCGAAGTCGGGCGGACGGATGCGGATCGGATTCATCGGCTGCGGCAAGATGGGCGGGGCGATTCTGGAGGCCCTGCTCGAGGCGAAGATCGCGCGGCCCGCGGACGTTCGCGTCTGCGACGCCGTCCCCGAGCGTATCGCGCAGTTGGAGCAGTCCCTGCGCGTGCGTGGCGCGGCGGCCGAGACGGTCGTCCGGGAGAGCGACGTCGTCTTTCTCTCGGTCAAGCCGCAGGACATGGGCGCCGCGCTCGCGGCGCTGCCGGCGGACGCGCTTGCGCGGCCGCTCTTCGTCTCGATCGCGGCGGGGCGCAGGCTGGCATGGCTCGAGGAGCGGCTGCCCGGCGCCCGCGTCGTGCGCGTGATGCCGAATCTCGCCGTGTCCGTCGGCCTGGGCATGTCGGGCTACTGCGGCGGGAGCCGCGCGCGCGGCCGCGACCTGAAGCTGGCCGCGAAGCTGCTTGCCTGCACGGGCATGGCGATCGCCGTGCCGGAGGAGCGCATGGACGCCGTCACGGCGCTCGGCGGCTCGGGCCCGGCGTTTCTCGCGTACGCCCTCCAGGCGATGATCGACGGCGGCGTGGCGGCCGGGCTCGAGGAGCCCGTCGCGCGCACGATGGCCCTTCAGACGATGCTCGGCACCGCCGCGGTGCTCGCCGCCGGCGAGACCGGCGTCGCCGACTTCATCCGTTCGGTGACCTCCGCCAAGGGAACGACGGCGGAGGGGCTGGCCGTTCTCGAGAAATCCGCGCTGCGCACCACGATGCGCCGCACGATCGCGGCGGCTGCACGACGCAGCCGGGAACTGAGCGCTCTGGCATGACGCGGCCGAAGCACACCCGCGGATTCCACGGTCACGGCGGCAAGGGGGCGTTGACCTCCCGCATGCTGCGCCACACGCGCGACGACGACGATGAACTGCTCCTGCGCGAGCGGCTGCACGAGTTCATCGTCGCGCGCCTGCCCGTCATCTTCATCTTCGTCGCCGGCCTCGTGGTCGGGATCGCCCTGCGCGGCATGGTGTTCGAGCGCGCCGGCTGCGTCCCCGAGGAACTGCCCGAAGCCGAGGTGGTGGAAGCCGGCCCGGATCTTGCGAATCCCGTCCGGCAGGCCCCGAAATCCTTCAAGCGCGACACCACGATGCCTCGCTCCGGCGAAGGCGACGCCTCCGGGTCGATCACCAACGGCGAATTCTCCGCCGGACGCGACCTCGTCTACGTGGACGATCCCCGCGTGTGGTGGGAGAGCGACAACGACGGCGTCTCGGACGACGAATGCGACCATTCCATCCACGCGGCGATGGAGATCCCGTTCCGCCGCCTCGTGAACCTCGTCACCGCCGCCGGCTGGCAGCTCCGCGTGCAGGAGGCCTATCGCGCCACCGGAACGCATGCGGACCGCTCGTTGCACAAGGAGGGTCGCGCGCTGGACATCACCGTGGACCGGCCCGTCGGCGAAAAGCTGACGCCCTTCGAGAAGATCGCGGCCTACGAGGAGCTCGCGAAGCTGGCCTGGCAGGCCGGGTTCGACTGGGTCTACTACGAGAACAGCCGCGGCACGGGACCGCACGTCCACGCCTCCGTGCGCGCCGACGGCCCCCGCATGCCCGTCCTGCATCAAAAAGGGAAGGCGAAATGAACTCCGAGGCTCACACCGGCAAGCTCAAGGACGCGATGCGGGGCGGGGGATCGGCCGCGTCGAAGTACTTCGCGATCACCTACGGCCCCATGCCGCGCTGGAAGGCGGTCTGCATGGAGCTGGCGACCCTCTGCCTCTCCGGCATCCCGGGGGCGCTCGGGCTCTTTCTGCGCGGCAGGCTCTACCGGCCCTTCTTCGCCGCGTTCGGCCGCAACGTCGCCATCGGCCGCAACGTCGTCTTCCGCCACCCCGGCAAGATCAAGATCGGCGACGGCGTCGTCATCGACGACCAGGCGGTCGTCGATGCCAAGGGGGAGGGCAACGCGGGCGTCGAGATCGGCTCCGGCGTCTACATCGGCCGCAACACGATCGTCTACTGCAAAGGCGGCGACATCGCGCTCGGGCGCGACGTCAACCTCTCCGCGAACTGCGTGGTCTTCTCCTCCAACCGCCTCGAGATGAAGCCCGGCACGATGGTCGGCGCCTTCTCGTACCTGCTCAGCGGCGGCGAATACGACTACCGCTCGCCGACCCCGTTCTCCCGCCAGTCCGGCATGGAGACGAAGGGGCCGCTCGAGATCGGCGCCGGCTGCTGGCTCGGGGCGCGCGTGACGGTGCTCGACGGCGCGACGGTCGGCGACCGGTGCGTCGTGGGCGCGGGCGCGGTCGTGACCCGCCCGCTGCCGCCGCTTTCGCTCGCCGTCGGCGTCCCCGCGAAAGTCGTCGGCAGCGTCCCGCCGGAACAAGGCGAAAGAGGATGAAACGAGCGCCATTTTCTGCTAGACTCCCCCGCCATTCCGATTGCAGCGCCGGTTAAAGGAACCGGGCCCTGCGCAACCAGTCCAGCGAAGGAACAGCAGCATGAGCAAGCTCAACACCCGGCACGTCTTCACCTCCGAATCCGTCGCGGAGGGACATCCCGACAAGGTCTGCGACCAGATCTCAGACGCCGTCCTCGACGCCTGCCTCGCGCAGGATCCCGACGCGCACGTGGCCTGCGAGACGGCCGCGGGCCCCGACTTCGTCGTCAACCTCGGCGAGTTCAAGTGCCGGAACCGCGATCAGATCAACACCGAGGGCATCGCCCGCCAGGTGGTCCGCGACATCGGCTACGACCGCCCCGAAGAGCACTTCAGCTGGAACTCCTTCGTCTACGAGACGGTCCAGCACGCGCAGTCCATGGACATCGACATGGGCGTCAGCCGCGGCGACGACGCCGACCAGGGCGCCGGCGACCAGGGCATGATGTTCGGCTACGCCTCCAACGCGACGCCCGAACTCATGCCCGCCCCGATCCTGCTCGCCCACCGGCTGCTCGCCCGGCTCACCGAAGCCCGCAAGAGCGGCGCCATCGCCTATCTCCGCCCGGACGCCAAGTCGCAGGTCAGCGTGCTCCACGAGAACGGCGCCCCCGTGCGCATCACCGACATCGTCATCTCAAACCAGACGCTCGACGTGCCCATCGCGCGCATCCGCAAGGACGTCGAGGCCTTCGCCCGCGACGTGCTCAAGGACACCGGCCTCGTGGACGACGACACGCTTTTCCACATCAACCCCACCGGCAAGTTCGTCATCGGCGGTCCCTGCGGCGACGCGGGGCTCACCGGCCGCAAGATCATCGTCGACACGTACGGCGGCGTCGGCGCGCATGGCGGGGGCGCCTTCTCCGGCAAGGACCCCTCGAAGGTCGACCGCTCGGCCGCCTACTATGCGCGCTACGCGGCCAAGAACATCGTCGCGGCGGGGCTTGCGGACAAGTGCGAGATCCAGGTCGCCTATGCCATCGGCGTCGCGAAGCCGGTGAGCATCAACGTGTCGTGCTTCGGCACGGCCAAGGTGGCGGAGGAGCGGATCGCCGCCCTGCTGATGGCCCATGAACTCTTCGACTTCCGCCCGGGGATGATCATCCGCGAACTCGGCCTCAAGCGTCCGCAGGGCTGGTCCTACCGCCAGACCGCCAACGGCGGCCATTTCGGCCGCCCGGAATTCCCCTGGGAGCGCACCGACAAGGCCGACGCCCTGCGCAGCGCCCTCGCGCGCTAGCCGGGCGCGAGCCAGCCGAAGCGATCTCTGGCTCCTGTCGTCATGGCATCGAAGAAAAAACACGCGACTCCCGTTCTCCGGGGCTTGAAGATCCTCTACGAGGATCGCGACGTCGTCGTCGTCGACAAGAACCCCGGGGTTCTCTCGTGTTCGACGCGCGCCCATGACGAATTCACCGTCGAGAACGTCCTTTCCGACTATCTGCGAAAGGGCGATCCGAAGTCGCGGAATCAGGCGTATCTCGTCCACCGACTCGACCGGGAGACCTCCGGCATCATGGTGTTCGCCAAATCGGCCGAGATGCAGCGGCGGCTGGTCGAGAGCTGGGGGAGCGCGGAGAAGCTCTACATCGCGGCCGTCTACGGCCGCCCCGCGCAGCCGTCCGGCGTCATCTCCGGCTACCTGGCCCAGGACGAGAATCTGCTGGTGCATGCGGTCCGCGATCCCGGGCGCGGCCATTACGCCGAGACGGAATACACGGTGGTGGGCGAGACGCCGACGGTCTCCATCCTCAAGGTGCGGCTGCGCACCGGACGCCGGAACCAGATCCGGGTCCAGTTCAAGGACCGGGGGCTCCCAGTCGTCGGCGACGTCAAGTACAACTGGAAGGACGCGTTCCGCGAACGCCTCTGCCTCCACGCGAAGTCGCTCGCGTTCGACCATCCCTACGACGGCCGGCGCTGCGCGTTCGAGACCGGCATCCCGGAGGTTTTCAGGCAGGTCGCCCGTGGACTGCGCGAGGCCGATTGGCAGAACGCGTAGGCCAGTTCGCGGAGGAGCACGAGCGCGGGGATCCACAGGAGGCGTTCGGCGCTGTCGAGATGCCACGCGAAGTCCGGCGCGGCGCTGAGCGCGAAAATCCCCGCGAAGGCGGCGAAGGCGACAAGCGCGGCAACCCCGGCGGCCTTCAACGGGGATTTGCACAGAGAAGGCGGCCCGGCCAGCGCGATCACGGCGGCGGGATACGCGAAGGCGTATCGCCAGGGCTCCGCGAAGGCATATCCCGCCATGCGCCGCAGCGCAGTCCAGGCCTGCTCGAAGTCCGGCTGCCAGAGCGGCGCGAAGTCGTCGAGAGCGGCTCCGCAGAGACGACAGCCGACATGCCAGAGAGCGGGCAGCGCCGCAGCGGCCAGCAGATGCGTCCATCGCGCGGACTTCGCGCCGCCGATCAGGCGCATGGCGATCCACAGCGCGAGCAGGACCACCAGCCCCTCGTTCTTGAACCAGCCGGATGCGCCGATCAGCAGCCAGCCGACCGCGTCGCCACCTCCTTTGCGAACCCGCTCCCACCCCACGAGGATGAACAGCGCCAGAAGCGGTTCCGCATAGTACAGCGAAGCCAGTCGAAACCCCAGCGGGCTCAGGAGCGCCATCAGCGCCCAGAGCTGCGCCGGGCGCGAGGGGAGGCGCCCGCAGAGGAAGGCCAGCGCGGAGGCCATGGCCGCGACGCCTAATAGCTGCGTCAGCCATTCTCCGCAGCCGCCCGCCAGTCCGTAGCAGCCGAGCGTGAGGAGCGCGAAACCCGGCGGGTAGGCGGGCTGGAGCGTGCTTCGGGCCGGATCCGTGAAGAAGCCGTCGGGGACGCCGCTTGAGAGATACAGCAGCTTCGCCCGCCCGCCCGACACGCCCGGCCCGTTGGGCGCGACAAACGTATGCGACAGCGCCAGCGCGCCTGCGAGGACGGCGAAGAGCAGGCCCGCCGCCAGCGCGGCGCGGCGTCGGCGCCGCGCGTCGTCGTCGGATGCCGCGGGTGCGTCGCGGAGCCAGCGCCGCGAACCTCGTGCGCCTGCGATGCAGAGTGCGGACGCCGCCACGACAAAAAGCGGCGACGGTCTGAAGCCGGCCAGCGGCGGAATCGCCATGCCGATCGAGAACAGAAGCAGCCCGAACAGCGCACCGCCCCAGCCTGCTGTCAGCGCCCCTGCGGTCGCGACCAGGAGCGGCGCCGCCAGCCCCGCCAGCTCGCGCGCGGGCGACGGCGCGTCGACGCGCCCGGCGGACGGTGACGCCCTCGCGCGGTCGCGCCGCAGCCACAGGGCCCTCCCCCCGCCCTCGTCGACCTTCTCGAAGGAGCCCGGCTCCAATCCTGCCGACTCGAATTCCGGCCCTGGGCCGTAGGCGCAAGCCAACACCGCGTCGGCGTCGCCGATTGCCGGATCGTAGCCGAAGGGAACCGGTGTCGGGCACATCGCCCAGGAGACCGCGAGATGCTGGGAGCGTTCCACGGCGAGCAGTTGGTTGGAGTGGATGCAGGCGAAAAAGACGGAGGCGTCTGGCGCGACGTGGCGTTCGACCATCTGGCGCGGCAAGTCGATGTAATCGCCGGAGCTGCGGTAGCCACGCGCCTGCCAGGAGTTTCGGAGGAAGACGGCGTTGCGGGCCAGACGCAAAAGCGCCTCGCCGTTCCCGGCCAGCGTCGCGATGCCCAGCAGCAGCGCAATCCAACTTCCAACTTTCAACTTTCCAAACCCCACTCGGTGAAGCCGCCTGAGCCCAATTTCGAATTTCAAATATCCAGTTTCCAGCCTCATTCCACCCCGATTTCGCGGAGCGTGAGGACTTCGGGCTTGGCGGGTTCGGGCAGGACTCGCAGATGGCGGATCGGAGAACGCTGGATGAAGGCGCTGGATAACTGGTCGACCAGGTTTGTGCCGTGCTCGCCCGTGCCGCCGAAGTAGAGCACCATCGGGACGGGCTTCTTCCCATGCTTGGGCGAGAACAGCAAATAGGGCAGTTCGTTGACCGGGCAACCGGCAGG
>JAAZAI010000370.1 GCA_012514445.1 Lentisphaerota bacterium | reverse complement strand
GCGAGCGTCAGCGACTTCGAGGCGATGTTGAACGGGCTGGCCGAGCCGAGCGTCGCGCCACCGGGGCGGACCTGGGCTTTGTAGTCGCGGATGTTGCGCATGCCGACGAGCGCCACAGAGCTGGGAAACGGCGACCCGCCCGCGCGGTTCACGAAGCCGTCGCGCAATTGGCGCAGAAACGTGATCAACGTGCCCTCCGCAAGGCAGTCCACCTCGTCGAGCAGCAGCACCAGCGGCTTGTCCAGCGCGGCGCAGAGACGCTGAAGGAAGAGCTTCAGGACATTGGTGTAGTCGGTGAAGTCCGTCGGCGTGACGGCGGTCGAGAAATCGACGCCCTGAAGCGCGGGAAGAACGCCGATCAAGCAGCGGACGATGGCCGGCAGGCCGTCCTTCGGGTCGGTCACGCCCTGCAGCGACTCCAGCGAGCAGTAGAGCGCGCGGTGCTTCCCTTCCGCCTCCAGCGTCTTGCGCAGATCGAGCAACAACGTCGTCTTGCCGCTCTGGCGCGCGGCGTGGATCACGAAGTACTGCTTGCGCAGGATGAGCTCGACGACTTCGAGCAGTCGCTCGGAGGCGTCCAGCAGATAGTGCTCACCCGGCACGCACGGGCCGGCGGTGTTGAAAAAGCGGTTCATGATTTCCATTATAGTCCCGCCGCCCCCGCCGTTCAAGGGGTTTGTGGGATGGGTTTGTAATCGGGAGGTGATGGCGCCTACGAATTCTCGAAGAGCGCGGAGAGATCGGCCGCGGAAAGACGGGCGCTGCCCGTGCCTTCGAGAATGGCGTCGGCCAGGGCGCGCTTGCGGGCGTGGAGTTCGACGACGCGAGCCTCCACGGTGTCGGCCGTGACGAGTCGGTAGAGGGTGACGGGGTTTTTCTGCCCGATGCGGTGCGCGCGGTCGGCGGCCTGCATCTCCACGGCGGGATTCCACCAGGGGTCGAGCAGGATCACGTAGTTGGCGGCGGTGAGGTTCAGACCTGTGCCTCCCGCCTTCATGCTGATCAGAAACAGGTCGCCCTCCCCGCGCTGAAAGCGGTCTACCGCCTCGGTGCGCTTTTTGAGCGGCGTGGCGCCGTCGAGATACTGGAAGGTGATCGATTCCCGGTCGAGCCGGGCTCGAATGATCGAGAGGAAGTCCACGAACTGGCTGAAGACGAGCGCCCGATGCCCGCCGGCCTTCAGGTCGGCCACGAGTTCCATGAAGGCCTCGACCTTCTGCCCGGGCAGCGCGCAGTCCGGCAGGACGAGCGAGGGGTGGCAGCAGACGCGGCGCAGCCGCGTGAGGTGGGCGAGCATGACGATCCGGTTCGCCTCGTCGTCACCGCCTTCCAGCGAGGCCAGCGCCTCCCGCCGGCAACTCTCGTAGAGGGCGCGCTCCTCCGCGTCGAGAACGACCTCGAGGGAGATTTCCGTCTTCGGCGGGAGGTCGTCGAGCACCTCGGACTTCAGGCGGCGGAGGATGAACGGCGCCGTCATCTTCTTGAGCAGCGCGCTCACCGAGCCGTCGCTGTTGCAAAACCGCCGTTCGAACTGGCCGTGCGTCCCCAGCAGCCCGGGGTTCAGGAAGTCGAAGAGGCTCCAGAGCTCGCCGAGGTTGTTCTCCACGGGCGTGCCGGTGGAGATGACGCGCATCGCGCAGCGGAGGCGCTTCACGACGCGGGCGCGCTTGGCGAGCCGGTTCTTCACCGCCTGCGCCTCGTCG
The DNA here is from genome assembly GCA_012514445.1 of Lentisphaerota bacterium. GTDB lineage: Bacteria > Verrucomicrobiota > Kiritimatiellia > RFP12 > UBA3636 > JAAZAI01. The sequence goes on along the minus strand of JAAZAI010000370.1, from coordinate 148 downwards.
AGGACGACGACGTTCCACTCCCGCCCGACCAGCAGATCCTCCTCGAAGAGCAGGAGCCCGTAGCTGCAGACGACGACGTCGAAGGGGCCGGCTTCGCGGACGCGCGCGACGCGGTCTTCGGCGTCGGCGAGGAGCACGACGTTGAGCG
>JAAZAI010000369.1 GCA_012514445.1 Lentisphaerota bacterium | reverse complement strand
GCGACCTGGTAGTTGACGGCGTTCGTGGCGAAGTCGGTGGCGCGGTCCTTCAAAAGGCCTCCGCCGGCCTTGTTCATGTCGTGGAGGCCGGAGACGTCGAAGGCGATGAAGGCGTAGCGCCCCACGATGGGATCCTTGCTCGAATCCGAGCTGACGCCGGATCTGATGCTGGCCCAGTCGATCTTGGCGTTGTCCGCCAGCGCGAGCTGGGAGGGGGAGAGATGCATCATGATCTCGCGGGTGAGGATGCGCGCGCTCGCCGCGCGGTCGGTCGCGTTGGAGCTCCGGGCGGACTGGTACGTGCGCCGGTCGACGGGGATCGGCTCGTGGGAGGTCAGATACGGCTCCTCCCAGTCCGGCGCGGGCCAGTTGTCCTTGGGGTTGCCGAAGGACTCGTCGATGCTCTGCATGGTCCGGGCGATGGCGGACTGCATCATCTCCTTGGCGACGAGGGCGTGGCGCAGGTTCGTCGTGCCGGCGCGCTCGGTGCGCATGTAGGTGGAGAAGGCGACGGCCATGAGCATGATCACGGCCAGCATGCCCAGGACGACCACCAGGGCCGAGCCGGAACGGGTTTCAGTGTGCTTCATCTTGGTCTCCAAAAAGGGTGGAAGAGAAATTACGAATTACAAATTACGAATTACAAATTACTTTGTCGCGAGAGCTTTGTCGAAACTGGAAACTGGAAACTGGAAAAGACCATAGACCATGGACGGCAGGCTGAATTACGATTACGATTAGGATTACGATTAAGATTACGATTAAGATTAGGATCGACAAAGCTCTCGACAAAGGGCTCCGGCGCCTTCGGCGCCGGAGCTACTCGAAATAGTACTTGTCGGAATTGGCGAAGCTGACGGTGATCTGGTAGGTTTCCTGTTTTTTGGTCTCCGTGACTTCGTCGATTTCGACGAAGTAGGGGTGGCCCCAGGGATCGAGGAAGAAGCCGTCCTCGAGCCGGTCGTTGGACAGTTCGAGGTAGACGTTGCCGTCGGCCTCGCCGCGCAGGCCCGACTCGCGGATGGCGTCGGCGCTGAGTCCGGTGTCCTGGCCCGGGGGGAATCCCTTGGGCCATTCGCCCTTGGCGACCCAGTGCGCCTTGAGTGCCTGGGCGATCTGCTGCACCTCGGTGCGCGCGATCGTGGCGTAGGTCTTCTGGCGGGCGTTGATGGCGGCCACGCCGATCATGCCGGCGACGATGGAGATGATCGCGGTCACCGCGAGCAGTTCGATGAGACTGAAACCGCCTGCCTTGGAATGGTTTTTCAAAATGCTTTCCTCCTCTTTCACCGGACCATGATGTCGTCGTCCGTGTCCTTCTTGCCGTCGCGCCCGAGCGAGCGCACGCGAAGGCCGCTGAACGAGCCCGTTCGGACGAGGTCGACGCGCAGGGACACGGTGGGCACGGTCCAGAAGACGCCCGTCTTGGGGTTGCCGTCCGGCCCGAGGCCCACGCCGGGGTCGTCCACTTCGTCGCCGACGAACTTGAAGCGGGCCTTGAAGCCGTAGCCGGGCCTCATGCCCGCGCCGTCCTTGTAGATGTCGGAGCGCTCCGGACTGCCGTCGTTCTGCCATTTTTGGGAGCCCTCGTTCCACTTGAGCACCTGCTGCTCGCGCTCGATCTTGCCGGAGGTGGCCGTGTAGGAGACGAGGAGGTATTTTTCGCGCTTCTTCTCCTCCTCCAGAGTCTGCCCCTTCTCCTGGTCGAAGTGGGGGCGGATGAACTCCAGGGTGCTGCCGTTGACGTTGACCGGGACGTCGTAGTCCCACACGCCGGGGAAGCGCCGGCCGTCGACGGCCTGGGAGAGTTCGCGCTGGATGGAGCCGAGAACGCCCCGGACGACCATGCCCCCTTCGGCGCGGGCGTACCCGCCGTCCCACGAGGAGGAGGCCTGGCGGAACACGGCGCCCACCATGAGCACCACCACGAGCAGGACGGCGGTGGCGACCATCACCTCGATGAGCGAGAAGCCGGGGGCTCCGTGTTGTTGACGTCTGTCGATCATGTCGTGCATCCTCTCTTCGAAAAGGGCTGCGGCGGCTCAGGGCCGGCCGCAGAAATAGAAGTCCATGCTGTAGACCGTGTTGCGGTGGTAGACCGCGGGCGCCGGCATGTGCGACGACACCACCGAGACGGAGTAGCGCGCGGGCAGGCCTCCCTTGACGCCCCCGACCTTCCGGAGCCGCAGGAAATACTGGGTGGGGAGGAGGAGCGGCTTGTCCGGAGGATCCGGATCCACCTCGTCCTCCTCCCGGTAGACGAACCAGACGCCGTCACTCTCGACCAGTTTGCCTTTGTCATCCTTGAGGAGCTGCTTCGTAGCGTCGGAGATGGAGGTGTCGCTGTTGGCGGCGGTGGCGTCCTCAAACGTCGCGGGCAAGTCGATCCGGACGCCCTGGTCGCCGAGGGCGCCGACGGCGTACCGCCAGAACACTCTCTCGTCGTTCCACTGCTTCACGTCCTCGATCTTCTTGACGTTGGTGGAGACGACGTCGAGCAGGGAGCTGGCGAAGGTGGACTGGTAGATGTCCTCCTGGGACATGACGCTGTGGCGCAGACCGCCGGGGAAGAGCGAAAAGAGCGAAAGCAGGCCTCCGGCGGCGATGAGGATCGCCATGTTGACCTCGATGAGGGAAAACCCCGTTTTGCTGATGATGCCGCGCATGATTTGGCCTTCCTTGTCTCTTCTCATTCGTCGTCGTAGTCCCAGTCGATGGTGCCGTCCTGCCGGACGCGGACCTTGGGCTTCTGGTCGGTGCCGATCTCGTTGAGGACGATGTCGACGTTGCCGTCGCCGGGCGTGCCGTCGGGGCGGAAGAAGAACCGCAGTCCCTGCTGGAACTCGCCGGACGCCGAGTCGAAGTCGTAGAGGGTCGGATCGAACACGTAGCCCTTCGGGAGCCGGTACTCGGGCCCGACCATCCAGCCATACTCGTTGTTGATCTTGAACCCGCCGGGGGGCGTGTCCTCGCGCTCGGGTCCCATGAGGCCCAGGATCCAGTAGCCGCCACCCCCTGTCACGAACCACGCCGGGTAGCGGATGCGGGCGACCTTGCCCGCCGTGAAGTCGAACACCAGCCCGCCGTTGTAGGTCTTGTTCTTCATGGCCTTGACGACCGCCTCCTTGGCGTCCTTGTTCATGGCCTGGGTGTAGTCCTCGGCCGAGCCGAGGTCGGCGTAGGAGTCGGTGATCCAGTAGGCGGAGTAGGTATCGTTTTCGGGCAAGTAGCCGCAGGCCAGCACCTCGTCATTCTCTTTGTTGACTTGATCACGCCGAAGCGGACGGGAGCGAACCAACTCGGC
>JAAZAI010000368.1 GCA_012514445.1 Lentisphaerota bacterium | reverse complement strand
GCGCTCTTCTCGGGGCTCTTCGGCTTCGCGACCGCGGCGCTGTGGCGGGGTGGCGACTCCGCCGCGGGCGGCTGGCGGCGGACGGGGTTCGAGACGTGGCGGCCGTTCGCGGTGGCGCTGTTCTGGTGCGGCGGCGAGTACCTGCGCTCGACGCTGTCCACCGGCTTCGCGTGGAACGCGCTGGGCGTCTCGATGGTCGCGCTGCCGTTTCTCGACGTCACCTCCGCCGGCCTCGGGGAGGGCGGTGCGCGGCTCGTGCAGCGCACGATGCTGCCGGTCGTCCAGCTCGCGGCGTTGGGCGGGGTCTACGTCGTGTCGTTCCCGATCGCGCTGATGAACGGCGCCCTCGCCGGCGTGGCGGTGCGGATGTTCCGCGGCGTGCGGCGCAACCCGCTCGCGACGCGCCGCCACCTCGATCTGACGGCCACGCTGCTCGTGCTGCTCGCGACGATGGTCTGGGGCTCGTGGCGTGTCCAGCGCCTCCGCGCCGAGGACGCCGCCGCGGAGCACGTCGTGATCGCGGGGGTCAATCCGGGGCTGCCGTGCATCTTCGAGTCGAACGATCGCGACTGGGACGACGCGTACGCGGGCCTCTGGCGCGACACGCGCACCGTGGCGATGTTCAAGCCCGACCTCGTCGTGTGGCCGGAGACGGTGCTCTACGACAGCATGCCGAGCCCCGAGATGGAGTACGCGATGCTGGCCTTCGCGGCCGAGCTGCGCGCGCCGATCCTCGCGGGGGGCACGGAGACGTCCACGAACGCCGCCGGAGCGCTCGTCGTGTTCAACTCGTCGTTTCTCTTCGGCACCAACCGCGTTGTCGAGGCGACGTACCGCAAGCAGCACCTCGTGCCGTTCGGCGAATTCATCCCGCTCGACAAGACGCTGACCTTCCTGCAGCGGCTCGCGCCGGCGGGCGTCTCGTGCACGCCGGGCGTCGGCCCCGTGGTCATGCCCATCGCGGGCGGGCGGGCGGACGTCAGCCCGCTGATCTGCTTCGAGGACACGGTCGCCGGCCTCTCGCGCGCGGCGGTGCGCGCCGGCGCGGACATTCTCGTCGCGCAGAGCAACGACGCGTGGTTCCGCGGTTCGGCGGAGCCGGCGCAGCACCACGCGCAGGCGGTCTTCCGCGCCATCGAAAACCGCGTGCCGATGGTCCGCGCTTCGAACCAGGGCGCGAGCGCCGTGGTGACGGCGTACGGCGCGAGCGCCGAGAACGCCGAGGGCGGCTACTTCGCGCAGCCGGTGCCGCTGCCGGCGCATCCCGGGGCCACGCTCTACGCGAAGGCGGGCGACTGGCTCTTCGGCATTCCGTGCGCGTCGCTGCTCTGCGGCGTGGCGGGCTGGCGATTGCGGAGGCGCGCGCGCGATGCGGGAACCCCCTGACACGTACTGGTTCGTCTTCCACGACGGCCGGCTGGTCCTGCCGCTCGAGGGCGCCGCGGCGTTTCTCGCGGCGCAGCCGCCGCTGCGCGCCGCGGCGGACGCGCTGGCGCATGATCTCGGCGAACTGGACGGACGTCCCTGCGTGGCCTACGCGACGGACGAGGCGCCGGATGCGAACCGCTGCGTGGCGCTGACGCTGCGCGAGGCCTATCTGAGGCTGGAGAGGCGGTTCTACGACAAGGCGGGGTTCGGCGCGCAGCTTCTGCACTGGGACGCGACGACGCGCTACTGCGGCCGCTGCGGCGGCCGCGCCGAGCGGCGCGGGCCGATTCTGAAATGCTGCACCGTCTGCGGAGCCGAGATCTACACGCACATCGCGCCGGCGGTGATCGTGCTGGTGCGGCGCGGCGACGAGGCCCTGCTCGTGCGCTCGCACAGTTTCAAGGGCAAGCACCACGGCCTCGTGGCGGGGTTCCTGGAGCCGGGCGAGACGCTCGAGGAATGCGTGGCCCGCGAAGTGCGAGAGGAGACGGCGCTGGAGATCGGCAACCTGCGCTACTTCGGAAGCCAGCCGTGGCCGTATCCTTGCGGCGTGATGATCGGCTTCACGGCGGACTACCTCGCCGGCGAGATCCGCATCCAGGAGGAGGAGCTGGCCAGCGCCGCGTGGTTCCACCGCGACGCCCTGCCCGAACTGCCGATGAAGCTCAGCCTCGCCCGCCGCCTTCTCGACGCGTGGCTCGAAAGGGGTTGAAGCGGAGCGCGGACGTGCGGTACAATGGCCGCATCGAGTCAAGCACAACGGGAATCCGAGATATGAACATCAGAACCATGGCGTCCGAGGCCCGCGCGGCTTCGGAGACGCTGGCCACCCTTTCACTGGAGGCGCGCAACGCCGCGCTGCTGGCGATCGCCCGCGCGCTGGAGGCCGAAAAGGCCTCGATCGAAGCCGCCAACCACGAGGACGTCGCAGCCGCGACGCGCGACGCGCTCGCGCCGGCGCTGCTCAAGCGGCTGAAGTTCGACGGCGACAAGATCGCGGACTGCGTGGCCGGCCTCGAATCGCTCGCGCGCCTGCCCGATCCCGTGGGCCACGTCCGCGAGCGCCGCGAACTGGCGCCCGGCCTCGTGCTGACGCGCGTGACGTGCCCCATCGGCGTCATCGGCATCATCTTCGAGTCGCGTCCCGACGCGCTCGTGCAGATCTCCGCGCTCTGCCTCAAGAGCGGCAACTGCTGCCTGCTCAAGGGCGGGCGCGAGGCGCTGCGCACCAACCGCCGCCTCTTCGAGGTCGTCCAGGCCGCGGCCGCGGCCGCCGGCGTCCCGGACGGCTGGATACAGCTTCTCGAAACGCGCGAGGACGTCGGCGCCATGCTCGCGATGGACGAGTCGATCGATCTGCTCATCCCGCGCGGCTCGAACGCGTTCGTGCGCTACATCATGGACAACACGCGCATCCCCGTGATGGGCCATGCGGACGGAATCTGCCACGTCTACGTGGACCGCGCGGCCGACCTCGCGATGGCGCTCGACATCGTCGAGGACGCCAAATGCCAATATCCGGCGGTGTGCAACGCGACCGAGACGCTGCTCGTGCACGCGGACGCCGCGGCGGCCTTCCTTCCGGCGCTCGAGGCGCGGCTCTGGGCGCGGGGCGTGCGGCTGCTCGGGTGCGAACGCACGCGCGCCATCATCGGCTGCCCGCCGGCGGCCGAGGAGGACTGGGACACCGAGTACCTCGACCTGATCCTCTCCGTGAAGGTCGTGGACGGCTTCGACGCGGCGGTGCGGCACATCAACGCGCACGGCTCGGGGCACACGGACGCCATCGTCACGCAGGACGCGGCGGCGGCGGAGGCGTTCATGAACCGCGTCGATTCGGCGGACGTCTTCTGGAACTGCAGCACGCGCTTCGCGGACGGCTTCCGCTTCGGCCTCGGCGCGGAGGTGGGCATCAGCACCTCCAAGCTGCACGCCCGCGGGCCGGTGGGGCTCGACGGGCTGATGAGCTACAAGTGGAAGCTGCGCGGCGGCGGGCACGTCGTGGCGCCCTTCGCCGACGGGCGGACGAAGTTCACGCACGTCGAGCTGCCTGCGGAGTGACGCCATGAGAAACCAGGCCTTTGCCTTCATCAAGCCCCACGCCGTCCAATCCCAGGCGATCGCCACGACCCTCGGCGACATCTTCGAGGACGCCGAGGTCTCGGTGTCGTTCACCCGTCGCGTGACCGGTCCGGAACTGGCCCGCAGCGGGGTGGTTGACCGCCACTTCGGCTCCGTCGCCCGCGGCGCCGCGTACGACGGAGGCTCGCCGCTGGAGACGACGGAGGAGGGGCGCGAGGCGTTCAAGCGGATTTTCAACGAGACGTGGGACGGCGCCTCCGGCGCGGGGCGGATCGTGGGCGCGGACTTCGCCCGGGAGCGGTTGAAGGGGATCGGCGTGAAGGAGCTTTGCGCGGAGTGGGCGGCTCTCGGCGCCGTCGAAGTCGGGCCGGACGTCTACGTCGCGTGGTTCAAGGACGCGGAGCGCTACGTGGTCAACGGGTTCTATCCCGCGATCCGCGACGCGTATCTGGCGCCGACCGCGGCGGTGCAGCTGATGCTGCTGGACTTCGAGATGGCGTGGCGTGATTTCCGCGCGACGGTCATCGGGGACGAGCATCCCGAGGCGGCGCTCGAGGAGTCGATCCGCGGCTATCTCTACGATCGCGCCGCCGTGCTGGAGATGCTGATCGATCCCGTGGACAACATCGTCCACGCGAGCGCTTCGCCGCTCGACGCGCTGGCGGAGAAGATGATGTGGCTCGACGAGGCGCAGTGGGTCGGCGATCCGCTGCTCGTGGCGCTGGCCGCCCAGACGGGGCTGGGCCCGCGCGCGCTGGCCGCATGGGTGGCCGGGCGCGCCCGGGACCGGTCGGTCCAGGCGATGTTCGTGGACATGGACACCGAACGGGTCGCCGAGGACCTGGCGGCGATGATGGCGAGGTAGCCCGATGGACGCGCTCGTCAATCGCATCGCGGCGCGGTGCCTTGCGCGCGGGCTGCGCGTGGGCGTGGCGGAGTCCTGCACGGGCGGGCTCGTGGCCGCGGCGCTCACGGAGGCGCCGGGGGCCTCGGCGTGGTTCGCGGGCGGCGTGGTCTCGTACGCCGATGCGGTGAAGATCGCGGTCCTCGGCGTGTCTGCGGAGGCGCTCGAGCGGCATGGCGCGGTCAGCGCCGAGACGGCGCGTGCGATGGCCGCGGGCGCGCGGCGCCTGCTGGGCGTCGATGTGGCGGTGTCCGTCACGGGGCTGGCGGGGCCTGCCGGCGACGAAGTGCATCCCGTGGGCACGGTGGTCGTGGGCGTGGCATCGTCGGCCGGCACGGTGGCGGAGGAACGCCATTTCACCGGAAGCCGCGCCGAGGTGCGCGCGCAGGCCTGCGCCGCCGCCCTGGCGGCGCTGGACGCGGCGCTCGAGGCCTAGGGGCGGGGCTTTGTCCCCGCCTACAGGCTTTGGCAGATCGTGATGGCGGCGACGCCGAAGATGTCTTCGGCGGAGCAGCCGCGGGAGAGGTCGTTGACGGGCTTGGCGAGGCCTTGCAGCACGGGGCCGAAGGCCGTGGCGCCGCCGAGGCGCTCGGTGATCTTGTAGCAGATGTTTCCGGCCTGGAGATCGGGGAAGACGAGCACGTTGGCGTGGCCGGCGACGGCGCTGCCGGGGGCCTTCGAAGCGCCGACGGACGGCACGAGCGCGGCGTCCGCCTGCATCTCGCCGTCGACTTCGGCGTCGAGGCCGAGTTCGGTGAAGCGCGCCTTCGCGAGGGCGGCGGCCTGCTGCACCTTGGCGACGAGATCGTGCGAGGCGCTGCCCATCGTGGAGAAGCTGAGGAAGGCGATTCGCGGCTTCTTGCCGAGGAGGGCGCGGCAGCTTCCGGCGGCGGCCTGGGCGATGTCGACAAGTTCCTCGGCGGTGGGGCAGGGGTTGACGGCGCAGTCGGCGTAGATGATCGTGCCTTCCCCGGCGGCGGTGGGCTCGCGCAGATCCATGACGAAGCAGGAGCTGCCGAGTTTGATGCCCTTGGCGGTGCCGACGCAGTGGAACGCGGCGCGCAGCATGTCCGGGGTGGAGGCGATGGAGCCCGCGACGAGGCCGTCGACGAGGCCGAGGGAGAGCATCATGTTGCCGAAGTAGAGTCGTTTGCCGCGGACGGTCTTCGCGGCCTCCTCCGCGGTCATCCCCTTCGCCTTGCGGCGTTCGAAGAGGCCGGCGGCGAGGCGGTCGGCGAGGGGGTCGGCGGTGTAGTCGACGACCTGGACGGGGAGGCCGTCGAACGCGACGCCGGCCTTGGCGCAGGCATCGGCCGCTTCGGCGGGCGTGGCGAGGACGGTGACCTGGCAGACGCCTTGCGAGGCGAGGAGGAAGGCGGCCTTGGCGACGCGGGGGTCCATGCCCTCGGGGAGGACGATGTGCTTGCGGGCGGCCTTGGCCTTGGGGAGGATCGTGGAGAGGAAGTTCATGGGGGGAAATTACAAATTACGAATTACGAATTACAAATACGAATGACCGCTTGCAACTAGCGACTAGCGACTAGGGACTAGCGGCTTGAAACGACTTCGAAGGTTTCCTTGGCGATCATGAGCTCCTCGTCGGTGGGCATGACGATGGCGGCGACCTTCGATTCGGGCGTGGAGAGGTAGCAGGGGCCGCGGCGGGTGTTGTTGGCCTCGCGGTCGATGTAGCAGCCGAGCGATGCGAGCAGGTTGAGGACGCATTCGCGCGCCTGGAAGCTGTTTTCGCCGATGCCGCCGGTGAAGACGACGGCGTCGGCGCCGCCGATGAGGGTGCTGTAGCCGCCGATGAACAGGACGATGCGGTGGGCCCACATGGCGAGGGCGGTCTCGGCGGATTTGACGCCCTTGGCGGCGTTGTTGACGATGTCGCGCATGTCGCCCGAGTTGATGCCGCCGACGCCGAGGAGTCCGCTTTTCTTGTTGAGGAGGTTGTCGATCTCGTCGGCGCTCATGCCGAGGCGGACGAGGGTGAGGACGACGGCGGGGTCGAGGTTGCCGCAGCGGGTGCCCATGACGAGGCCGGCGAGCGGGGTGAGCCCCATGGTGGTGTCGTAGACCTTGCCGTTTTTGATGGCGGCGATGCTGGAGCCGTTGCCGAGGTGGCAGGTGATGAGCTTGAGATCCTCCGGCTTGCGGCCGAGGAACTCGGCGGTGGCGAGCATGACGAAGTGGTGGGAGGTTCCGTGGAAGCCGTATTTGCGGATGCCGTACTTCTCGTAGTACTCGTTGGGGATGGCGTAGTGGCTGACGTGGTCCGGCATCGTCTGGTGGAAGGCGGTGTCGAAGACGGCGACATTGGGCGCGCCGGGGAAGATCTTCTCGCAGGCCTCGACGCCGCCGATGTTGGCGGGCATGTGGAGGGGGCCGAGGGGGACGAGCGCCTTGAGCTTCGACATGACGTCGGGGTCGATCGCGGTGGCGGCCTTGAAGATCTCGCCGCCGTGGAGCATGCGGTGGCCGATGGCGTCGACCTCGTCGAGGGAGGCGAGCACGCCGCGCTCGGGATCGACGAGGCATTCGGTGAGCAGTTTGAGCGCCGCGGCGTGGTCCTCGGCCGAGACGATGCGCTCGGACTTGGGTTCGTCGTCCCTGCGGTAGGCCATGTTGGCGCTGGCGGTGCCGATGCGCTCGACGAGGCCGTTGGCCAGACGCCGGTTTCCCTGGGCGATGGAGTAGAGCGTGAACTTCAGCGAGGAGGAACCTGAATTGATGACGAGGATTTTGTCCGGGGATTTCATGTGGCGGCGTGGGCCCTGTCTGGGAGGGGGGTGACGTGCGCGTCGAGCGCACGAAAAACAAGCGTTTCAAAGACGTGAAAAGCAGAGTTGGAGTATAGTCCCGCGGCGGGATTAAATCAAACATAAACATGGAGGGGATTTTTCAGCTTGAGCCCGAGCGCTGAAAAGGGCATAATGATTCGTCTTCAGTCGTCCCGAAGGGGCGTGTGGAATCTTTCATGTAACGAAAACCGGGGAGGAATCCTTGAGCGAGACAGCAAAGCAAGCAGTGGACAAGTTGACGGTGACGCCTGAACTCGCGGCGTTCATCCGGGAATGGAAGGACAAGCCGGGCAATTTGATCATGGTGCTCCACCGGATCCAGCAGACTTACGGCTTCGTGCCGCGCGAGATCGCCTTCGACATCGCGGCCCTGCTCGACGTGCCGTTGGCGAAGATCTACGGCGTGATCACGTTCTACAACTTCTTCAAGACCGAGAAGACCGGTCGCAACGTGATCCAGGTGTGCATGGGCACGGCCTGCTATCTGCGCGGCGGCGAGGACATCCTGCTCGAGCTCGAGAAGCAGCTCGGGGTGGGCGTCAACGCGACGACGGCGGACGGCGAGTTCACGATCGAGGCGGTGCGCTGCCTCGGCTGCTGCGGTCTCGCGCCGGTGGCGGTCGTCAACGGCGTCGTCCACGGCAAGCTCGTGAAGGCGCAGGTCGAGGAGCTCATCAGCCAGTGCTGCGGCACCAAGGCCTAGGGCGGAGGGGCGCGCGGTGCATGCGACGATCTGCGACTGCCTGGCCGACACGGTCCAGAACGCGATCGAGGCGGGCGCCACGCGAATCGAAGTGAGGCTCGAGGAGGACGCCGAGGCGGTGAAGCTCTTGATCAGGGACAACGGAAAGGGGATGGACGACGCCACGCTTGCGCGTGTGTGGGATCCCTTCTTCACCGAGCCCGGCAAGCACGCCCGCCGCCGCGTCGGCCTGGGGCTGCCGCTCCTGCGCCAGATGGTGGAGGCGGCGGACGGCGCGTTCTCGCTCGAGTCGAAGCCCGGCGCGGGCACGACGCTGGCGTTCAGCTTCGCCGCGAAGCATCTCGACACGCCGCCGCTCGGAGACCTGCCGGGCACGCTGCTGACGCTCATGGGCTACGACGGCGGCTTCGACCTCGTCTTCCGCCGCGCGCGCGGCGACCGGTCCTACGAGGTCCGCCGCGTCGAACTGCAGGAGGCGCTGGGGGACCTCGCCGAATCGGGGAACCTCGCGCTGGCGCGGGCGTATCTGCGGGACCAGGAATCGGATTTATGAACAGTGCGCGGCGGCGCATGGCCGACTCGGCCGAGATCCGCCGGTAAAGGAGAAGACATGGCAAAGCTCACGTTGGAAGGCTTGCGCAAACTGCGCGAGGAGAAGAAGCAGTCGATGGATCTGCGGGACTCGGACAACAAGAACGTCCAGATCGTCGTCGGCATGGGCACCTGCGGCATCGCCGCCGGGGCGAAGGACACGTTCGGGACGCTCGTCGACGTCCTCGCCGAGAAGGGGATCGTCAACGTGCTGGTCCGCCAGACCGGCTGCATGGGCCTCTGCCATTCCGAGCCGACCGTAGAGGTCGTGGTTCCGGACATGCCCACGGTGATCTACGGCAACGTCGACGCCAAGGTCGCCCGCGACATCGTCGAAAAGCACGTGATCGCCCACACGCTGCTCGACAACCACATCTGCGACAAGCCGGCGATCGACATCGTCAAATAACGGAGAGCACATCATGGCCTTCAAGCAATACATCCTCGTCTGCGGCGGCACCGCCTGCGACTCCAACCGCGGCGTCGAGCTGTCCAAGGCGCTCAAGAGCGAACTCGAGACGGCCGGTCTCAAGGACGACGTGCAGATCGTCCGCACCGGCTGCCTGGGCTTCTGCGAGAAGGGGCCGATCGTCAAGATCCTCCCCGAAAACACGTTCTACGTCTGCGTCGGGCCGGATGACGCCCGCGAGATCGTCCAGGAGCATCTCGTCAAGGGGCGCGTCGTCGACCGCCTCCTCTACAACCACAAGCAGGGCAAGTCCCTCGTGGACATCGAGGGGATCGACTTCTACCAGAAGCAGTTCCGCATCGTGCTGCGCAACTGCGGCGTGATCGACCCCGACAAGATCGACGACTACATCGCCCGCGAGGGCTACCAGGCGCTGGAGAAGGTCCTCTTCGCCATGAAGCCCGCGGACGTCGTCGCCGAAGTGCTCAAGTCCGGCCTGCGCGGCCGCGGCGGCGCGGGCTTCCCCACGGGCAAGAAGTGGGAGTTCGCGGCGGCCCAGCCGAAGGGCCAGAAGTACATGGTCTGCAACGCGGACGAAGGC
>JAAZAI010000367.1 GCA_012514445.1 Lentisphaerota bacterium | reverse complement strand
TCCACAATAAGGAATACGATGAAAGCCGCGGTTCCAGTCAAGTCGCTGAAGAAGGCGCTCGACATCCTCTCCATGCTCGCGTTCGACGATCTGGCGCGCGAGGGCGTCGCGCTCTCCGAGATCGCCCGCCGCATGGCGATGCCGGCGAACACCGTCCACAATTTGCTCAAGACGATGGCCGCGTGCGACTATGTCGCGCAGACGCCGGCGGGGACGTACGGCGTAGGGCCGCGCATGACCGAGATGGGGCGTCTCAACCGCCTCCTTGCCACGGCAACCGCCCCGGAGACGCAGCGGCGCCTCAGCCAGATCAGCGACTCGCTCGACGAGGCGCTCACGCTGGCCGCGCTCGTCGACGGCCGGCGCGTGGCGCTGTGCAGGGCCGCGCCGCACCAGGCGGTCGGCGTCAACGCCACGGTGCTGGAGTCCCGTTCCCTTTTCGCGATGCCGACCGGGCGCGTGCTCGCGGCCTACGCCGAGCCCGCCGCGCTGGAGCGGCTCATCGACCGCAACGGGCTGCCGGACGCGGCCTGGAACGGCATCAGCGGCCGCAAGGCGCTGGACCGCGCGCTGGCCGACCTCCGCGCGCGAGGGCATGAGCGGATCGCCCCCGACGGGCCGGACCTCGTCTCGTTCGCCGTTCCCGTGCTGGGCGAAGGCGGGCGGCTTCTGGCCGCGCTGGGCTGCCACGCCCCGCTGTTCCGCTGCGACGCGAAGCGCCAGACGTTCATTCTCGCGCAGCTCCAGCGGGCCGCGAAAGATTTTTCAACTCTGCTGTGACGGCAGGGCAACACCAAACAAGGATGCATGACATGTCGGATCGAATCCTCACCGAACGCGTTCGCGCCACGGCGCTGAAAATGGGCATGGATCTCGTCGGCTTCGGGCCCGTCGAGCGCTGGAGCAACGCCCCGTACCTGCTGAGTCCGCCGGCGATCCTGCCGGAGGCGCGGACGGTCGTCGTCTGCGGCTTCCACATCACGGACACCTGGACCGAGATGGGCGGCGAGCCCGAGCCGCAGGACCGGAGCCCCGGCGGGTGGATGTACCAGAACGGCCTTCTGGACCGCGTGGCCTACCGCATCGCCCGGCTGCTGCACGACAACGGGCAGAAGGCCGTCGCCGTCGTGAGCTCCAACATCTGGCGCTACCGCCAGTACGAAGGCATCCCGAGCCTGTTCGCCCCCGACCTGTCGCACATCCACGCCGCCACCGCCGCGGGCCTGGCGGAGATCGGCTGGTCCGGCCTGGCCATCACGCCGGAGTTCGGCAGCCGCGTGCGCTTCATCTCGATCGTCACGGACGCCGAGCTGACGCCGACGCCGATGTACGACGGCCCGCCTCTGTGCGACCGGTGCGGCGACTGCATCAAGCACTGCCCCTCCGGCGCGTTGCAGCGCGACTTCAACGACCTCAAGCCCCACGTCGTCGAGATCGGCGGGAAGACCTTCAAATACGCCAACAAGAACATCTGGCGGTGCGCGTGGGCCGAGCACTTCAACCTCGATCTGAATTCCGATACGCTCAAGCGCGACCTGCACGTCGACGAAAAGACGATCGTCGACGAATTGCAGACGCGAGGGATCCGCGGCCACGAACGCGGCGTCTGCCAGAAAGTCTGCGTGCCGCCCCATCTGCGCACGAACGCGCCCAGCTTCGGCCGCGACCGATCCATTGCGCAGAACCGCGTCAATCGCAAGTACCCCGATACGATGCCGTCGCTGCGCAAGCTGCGCGACGACATCGTCGCCCGTGCCGTCGAACTGGGCGTGGACATCGCCGCCGTAGGCCCTCTGCAGGCCGATACCGAGGCCGGGCGGCAGGCGCTGCTCGAGGCGCCGGGGGTCAAGACCGTCCTCGCCGTCGCATTCCGCGTCCCGCCGGAGTTCAACCGCCGCGACGCGCTCCCGCAGAAGGCGGGCGACGCCTACGGCTTCTGCGCCATGAAGCGCCACCAGATCCTGCTGCGCCTCGCGCGGATGATCGAGGACTTCGGCTACCACGCCGCCTCCTACGGTTCCGGCTGGGGCGGCAACGGCGGCACACCCGCCGAACTGGCGGCCATGACCTCCCTCGGGACCTGCGTCGACGGCGTCTTCACCACGCCCGAGTTCGGCGTGGACCAGATCGTCGGCGCCATCACGACCGATGCGCCGCTCGATGTCTCGCCGGAGGGCCGCGGCCCCGCCGCCGCGTTCCGCCATGCGCCCCGCCTCGAGGGCGCGGCGCTGCGGCGCCGGCTCGAGCGCCTGGCCGAGGACAACCTGGTCTCCCGGTTCGGCGTCGCGCCGGCCGCGCGACTCGAACCCGTCGCCGACGCGCTCAAGCAGGGGGTCGACGAAGCGGAGCTCGGCGAGGCGATCGTCGACAACAACGTCGGGCTGACGTATCACGGCGCCTACATCCCCAAAATCGTGCAGGAGGACGTGCGGATCCGCAAGCCGGCGGACTACGTTCCGGGGGCGAAGTCCGTGCTCGTGCTTGGCATGCACTATCCCGAAGATCTGATCGGGAACGCCGGTCTGGAGAAGAGCCAGCAGGTGGGGTGCTACAACTTCCACCAGTACCAGACGACGTTCGAGCTGCGCTTCGCGGCGATCGAACTGGCGACGGCGCTCTCGGGAATGGGCTACCGCTCGATGATCTGCGAGAACCTCCTCGGCGTGGGCTCCTACACGGACTCCCCGCGCGGCCGGCTGCCCGACATGCGCTGCGGCGCCCTCGAGGCGGTCGCGGCCGGGTTCGGGGAAATCGGCCGCAGCGGCGCGCTGCTCACGGCCGAGCACGGCCCGCACCAGCGCGTGATCTGCATCGTCACCGACGCCGAGCTGCCGGCCGACGCGCCGAAGGCGGCCACGGCCGTCTGCGACGGCTGCAGCGTCTGCGCCGACCTCTGCCCGATGCACGCGCTCGGCGGCGAGACCGTCGCGATCGATGTCGGCGGCGTCCGCGTCCAGTATCCGCTCGTGCCGCGCCACCGTTGCGACTGGTCGAAGCGCTACAGCCTCTGCTCGGAGGAAGGTCCCGGCCTCATCGGCAGCATCACGCACGTGCAGGTGCCCGACGGCGCGCTGACCATCGCGGACGTCGCGGAGGCCTGCAAGGCGAAGGATCCGATCATGAAGTCCCGCACCTGCATCCTCGAACGCTGCCTGCGCCACTGTCCGGCGGGAGGCCGCCGCTAGCGGCGCTCGCGGGAGGGCCGGAAGCGGATCAGTTCACGATCTGCACTTCCGGCTCGAGGCGGACGCCCGAGGACGCCATGGCGCGCTCGCGCATCATGTGCATGAGCGCGTAGATGTCCGAGGCCGTCGCCTCCGGCTCCGAGGCGATGATGTTCGCGTGCTGCGTCGTGACGTAGGCGCCGCCGACGCGCAGCCCCTTGCAGCCCGCCTTGTCGAGCAGCATGCCGGCCGGGGGCAAGGGCATGCCGGGGTTCTTGAAGACGCTGCCCGCCGTGCGGATGCCCGAGAGATCCAGCCGGTGGGCCAGCGCCTCGTCCATCGCCTTGCGAACGGCCTGCGGAGAGGCTTTGCGCAGTCGGAGGCGCACGCGCACGGCCACCTTGCCGCGAACCGCCGCGCAGGACCGGTACGTCGCCCCGAAGTCGGCCGCCTTGATCGTGTTGAGCGTGCCGTCCGGCGCGAGGACGTCCGCTTCCAGGAGGGCGTCGCAGAACGAACCCAGGCGCGTGCCCGCGTTCATGGCGAGCCATCCGCCGCACTGGCCGGGGATGCCGGCCATGTATTCGATGCCCGAGTAGCCCTTCTCCGCGCAGAGCCGCATCAGCGCCGGACCCTGCATCGCCGCGCCGACCTCCACGAGGACGGTCTCGGCGGATTCGCTCAGCAGCTTGGCGGCGTTGAATTCCGGCCCCGAGAGGTGGATGAGCCTCTGATGCGCGCCCGTCGGGGCGATGAAGGAGTTTGTGCCGCCTCCGATGACCGAGAACGCCCCGTCGCGGACCGCTTCGCGCAACGCCTCGAGGGTGCGGACGGCGATGAAATCGGTCGCGAGGGACTCGGTGCCGAAGGCGCCCATGCGGAGCTCCTGCGGCGGCGTGGCGCGCGGCGTGGCGGCCGCGATCTGCGGCGCGATGGAATTGACGTCTCCCGCGCCGATCACCAGCACCACGTCTCCAGGCTGCACGATGGCGCGGATGTAGCGCGAGGCCGTCTCCAGCGACTTGGCGAGGATGGGAATCGGGATGGCGACGTCGCCGACGGCCTCGGCGCGGAAGGCCGCGTAGAGATCGGAGGACTCGCCGCCGCACAACGGACATTCCGAAGCGCAGTAGACGGGGCATAGTACCAGATCGTCGACTCCCTTGAAGGCGTCGGGGAAGCTCCGGAGCAACGTGCGCGTGCGCGAATAGCGATGCGGCTGGAAGACGGCCAACAGCCGCTTGTGCGGCAGCGTCAGCGCCGTCTGGACCAGCGCCGCGATCTCCACGGGGTGGTGCGAATAGTCCGAGACCACGGTGAAGCCGTCGGGGTGGCCGATGCGCTCGAAGCGGCGGGCGGGCAGCACGGCCGTCTTCTGGACGGTGTCGCAGGCGTCCGGGAAGGCGATGCCGGCCGCGCAGGCGCCGGCGATGGCGGCGGCGGCGTTCAAGACGTTGTGCATCCCGGGGGCGGGGATGCACACGTGGGCGGAGCCGCCGTCCGGCGAGGCGATGCGGAACGAGCAGCCGTTCTCGCCGCACTGCGCCTTGGAGAGCCGGTAGTCCGCCTTGGGGGCGAAACCATAGGAGACGGCGCGCACCGCGCGGCGCTCCATGCCGAGGGCGCGGGCGCGGGGGTGGTCCGCGCAGTAGACGATGCAGCCCGTGGTCCGGCCCAGGACTTCCCGGAAGGTGCCTTCGAGGTCCTGCACGCCGTGGAAGTGCTCCATGTGATCCGCGTCGATGTTCGTGAGGATGGTGATCTTCGGCGTGTAGAGCCGCAGCGTGCCGTCGCTCTCGTCCGCCTCCGCCACGAGAAGTCCGCGTGGCGTCCCCGCGACGATCCCGGGGCCGCCGGCCACCGCGCCGAGCAGCGGGGAGAGACCGCCGATGGCCCAGGAGGTCTTTTCGGGCACGAGGTTGCGCAGGATGCCCGCGAGGAAGCACGACGTCGTCGTCTTGCCGTGGGTGCCGCAGACGGCGAGGGTGTCGAACTGCGCGGTCATGGCGGCGAAGGCGACGCCGCGGTCGAAGATCGCAAATCCGTTCTCCGAGGCCTCGAGCAACTCCGGCGCCGACATCGGCACCGCCGGGGTGCGCACGACGACGTCGGTCGAGGGATCGAAGTTCATGAGGTGCCCGGGGGCGTTTTCACGTTGCACGGCGATGCCGTTCGACTCGAGCCAGGCCAGCAGCGGATTGTCCACGGCGTCGCATCCCGACACGTCCCAGCCGCGCTTCTTCATCATCAGGGCGAGCCCGGCCATGCCGACCCCGCCGACGCCCACGAAATGCGCCTTGCCCGGCTTTCCTGACAGTTTCGCCTCGAATTTCCTGTAAGCTGCTTGCATGACGATAAACCCTTTTTTCCGCCCATTGTCCTACAACATCGCAGAGGAGTCAAGGCCGTGTTGGCAATATCCGCTTGACCGGAATCCTTCCGGATGCGACCTCCAGAAACGGCTTTCCGTTGCGCACGCCCACGGTGCCGTAGCCGGTCGCCGTGCAGAGGAACGCGCGGAACGGACCCTCGACGGGCGGCGCGACATGCAGCGTCTGCTCCACGGCGTCGTAGCGCACCCCGGTAAACGCCTGAAGCAGGCCATACGAGGCCATCGCCCGGGCATACCAGTGGCCGCATTCGTACTCGTCGAAGGGATTGCGCCAGACGCCGTCGTAGCGCCGGCGCACCGCGCGCACGAGGGTCAGAGATTCCTCGATCCGCCCCATCATCGCCAAGTGCGAGGCGACTTGGTATTCAATGCCCGTCCACACTTCGTCGCTGTACACGAAGGGCAGCGAAGGCTTGCCGCCCTTGGGCCACGAGCAGAGCAGCAGCCCGCCCTCTTGCGGGAACGCATAGCCGGGGCGCTGCGGGTTGGCGTGGTCGCGGAGCGATTCGCGGAAGTTGTGGCGGAAGACGGAGGCGAGGTGCTTCGCCGTCTTTTTCTCGTCGAGCACGGGGTCGAGCCCGCAGCAGCGCGCGATCCAGTCGCCGAGCACGCCGTCGGAGAGGCACCCCGCGCCATACTGGTATTTCGGACCTTCGCGCCGCAGGATCTCGGCCGCCTCCGGCGTGTAGCCGATGGAGTTGATCGTCGGGGGCTTGTCGAGCGGATTGCCTGCGCGCAGACCCTCCCACTGGACTTTCTGGACGAACCAGTCGCCGTTCCAGAGCGTCGCCTCCATGGCCGCGCGCCCCTTGTCGAAAAGTTCGCGGAACGCGGCGACGTCGTCGCCACAGGCTTCGCCCATCGCCGCGGCCGCGGCGAGCGCGCCGAGGTAGAAGCTCGTGCACATCCCGTCGGCGCCCCAGAACTCGATGTCGTAGGTGTTG
>JAAZAI010000366.1 GCA_012514445.1 Lentisphaerota bacterium | reverse complement strand
GGCGAGACCTCGCTCGTCCCGATCGCGGACGCCCCCGCCGCCATCGCGGCGCTGCTGGCCAGTCGCTAGTGGCTAGTCACTAGTCGCTAGTTTTCACACTTAGTCCCACACTTCGTCTTCTACGCTTAGTCTCCTACTCTTAGTCTCCTACTCTTAGTCTCCTACTCTTAGTCTCCTACTCTTAGTCCCACACTTACACGATATCATCACCTCGATTAAGATTACGATTAAGATTAAGATTAAGATTACGATTACGATTAAGATTAGGCCACCTGACTCGACAAAGCTCACGACAAAGCTCTCGCGACAAAGTTCCTCACACACTCACGCACTCCCCCAACTCACGCACTCACGCAATCACGCACTCAGAACTCACGTAATCGAGGTTTCATCATGAGCACCAAGGAAATCAAACGGAAGCCGGACAGTCCCGCCCTCACGAAGCACGACGTCGTGCTCAAGCTCAACGCCGCCACCCTCCTCACGCAGCCCGACGCCTCGAAGGCCCTGCAGATGGTGCTCGACACCATCACCGACTGTCTCGTCTCCGGAGGCCACGTCGAGTTCCGCGACTTCGGCGTCTTCGAGGTCGTCACCCGCAAGTCCCGGATCGGGCGCAACCCGAACAAGCCCGAGGACACCGTCGAGATTCCGACCCGCAAGGTCGTGAAATTCAAGCCCAGCAAGAAACTCAAACAGCTCATCCTCGACTCGACCTTCTGATCCAGAGGCGGCGAGGCCAGCAGAACAGGTCTAGACACCGTGGCCGATTTCGAATCCCCGCGCGGCATGCGCGATTTCTACCCCGAGGACATGAAGCTGCGCAACCGCATCTTCGATGCGTGGCGCGCCGCCGCCGTCGCCTCGGGCTTCGAACCGTACGACGCCTGCGTCGTCGAATCCCTCGAACTCCTCCAGCGCAAGGCCGGCGAGGAGATCGTCAACCAGATCTACGCCTTCGAGGACAAGTCCGGCCGCAAGCTCGCGCTGCGCCCCGAGATGACGCCCACGCTCGCGCGCATGGTCGTGGCGCGCCAGGGCGCCCTCCCCTTTCCGATCAAGTGGTTCACGATCGCCCAGTGCTTCCGCTACGAGCGCATGACGCGCGGCCGCAAGCGCGAGCACTACCAGCTCAACCTGGACATCGTCGGCGAGGACGCCGTCTCCGCCGAGGCCGAGGTGATCTACACCGCCGTCGCCGCGCTTCGCCGCATGGGCGTGCCCGACGCCGCCTACCGCGTCCGCGTCTCCAACCGCGCGCTCCTCTCCGAGCTGCTCCTCTCGCTGGGGATCGGCGCCGAACACCACCCCGGCGTCTTCGTCGCGCTCGACAAGAAGGGCAAGATCCCCCGCGAGGAGATCGAGAAGCTCATGCGCGAGGCGGGGCTCGACGACCGGGCCTGCGCCGCCGCCTTCGACCTGCTCGACATCGGCTCCCTCGAGGACGCGGCGAAGATCGCCGGCCCCGGCTCCCCCGCCGTCGCCCGCCTCCATGCCCTCTTCGAGGCGCTCGAAGACTTCGGCGTGCGCGAACAGGCCGTCTTCGACATCGCCGTCGTCCGCGGCCTCTCCTACTACACCGGCATCGTCTTCGAGGCGTTCGACACGGCCGGCGAGCTCCGCGCGATCTTCGGCGGCGGCCGCTACGACGGCCTGCTCTCCGCCATCGGCGGCAAGCCCGCCTCCGCGGTCGGACTCGGATTC
Source organism: Lentisphaerota bacterium (assembly GCA_012514445.1). Lineage (GTDB taxonomy): Bacteria > Verrucomicrobiota > Kiritimatiellia > RFP12 > UBA3636 > JAAZAI01. Next base: position 919 of record JAAZAI010000366.1, on the reverse strand, counting down.
GGTGACGTCGTCGTGGGGGAACTCCTCCAGTCCCTCGGCCTCGCCGCCGAGACGCACCTCGACGGCGTCGCCATCGGATACATGACCGACGACGAACGTCGCCACGCGACCCGTCTGGCCGCCGCGCTCCGCGCCGAGGGTCGAGACGTCTCCCTCTCGCTCCACCCTCTCAAGGCCAAGGCCTTCTTCTCCACCGCCGCCGCGAACGCCGCCGAGGCCGTCTACATCGGCCCGGACGATCGCGCCGCGGGCGTTGCGAAGATCAAGAACCTCGCCACCCGGGAGCAGCGGGAGGTGGCGCTGCCATGATCGCGATCGTCGACTACAAGGCGGGCAATCTCACCAGCGTCCGGCTCGCCTTCGACGCCATCGCCATCGAAGCCGTGCCGACCGCCGATCCCGCCGTCCTCGCCCGGGCCGACCGAATCGTCTTCCCCGGCGTCGGCGCGGCCGCTTCCGCAATGGCGAACCTGCGCGCCACGGGCTTGATCGACACCCTGCGCGCGCGCATCGCGGCAGGCGTTCCGTTCCTCGGCATCTGCCTCGGCACGCAGATCCTCCTCGACCGTTCGGAGGAGGACGGCGGCGTCGACGCGCTCGGCGTCCTGCCCGGAACGGTGCGCAAGTTCACGCCCTCCGACCCCGCCTGCAAGATTCCGCACATGGGCTGGAACCAGGTCCGCGCCGCGCGTCCGCATCCGCTCCTCGAGGGCGTGCCGGACGGCAGCGACTTCTATTTCGTCCACAGCTACTATCCCGATCCCGCCGACCGCGGCGACGTGATCGGCACGACCGACTACGCCGGCGTCGTCTTCGCCTCGATGGTCGGCCGCGGCAATGTCGCGGCCACCCAGTTCCACGTCGAGAAGTCCGGCAAGACCGGCTTGCACGTTCTCCGCAACTTCGCGCGATGGGACGG
>JAAZAI010000365.1 GCA_012514445.1 Lentisphaerota bacterium | reverse complement strand
TTCGCCGGCGCGCTCTTCCGCGCCGCAGCGCCGGCCAAAGGCGACGTGGCGTTGTCGCCCTACGGCGCCGCCTCCGTCCTGGCGCTGGCCTACACGGGCGCCACGAACGAGACCGCCCGCGGGATGGCCGCCGCGCTCTGCCTCGACGACCGCGGCACCGAGGTGGCCGGCGTGTTCCAGAAGATCAACCGCGCGCTCGTCGCCGCCGGCGCCGACGACGGCATCAAGATCGCCTTCAGCAATTCCCTCTGGCCCAAGACGGGACTGAAGCTCGAACAGGCTTTCATCGATACCGCCCATCGCGGCTTCGACGCCGACGTGATCCCCGTCGCGATGGACGAATCCGGCCGGGCGCGCATCAACGCCTTCGTCAAGGACAAGACTTCCGGGATGATTCCCGAGCTGATCCCGCCGCCGATCCCGGCGGACGCCGAGCTGATCCTCGTCAACACGCTGCACTTCAAGGCGAAGTGGCTCGACGAATTCAAGCGCGGCGAGACGGCGTCTCGGACGTTCCATGCGCCGGGGGGCGATGTCGAGGTGCCGTTCATGCGGCGCACCGGCGCGTATCGCATTGCCCAGGGCGCGGGGTATGCGGCGCTCTATCTTCCCTACTGGCGCGAGACGGCCGAGATGGTCGTGCTGCTGCCCGACGCGGCAACCGGTCTGGCGCCGCTCGCGAAGCGCCTCGGCCGCGGACTCCTCGAGGAGGCGGATCGCGCGGCGGAACTCAAGCAGGTGGGCGTGGCGCTGCCGAAGTTCAGCGTCAAGAGCGCGCTCGAGTTCAACGAGCCGTTCGTCAAGCTCGGCATGGGAACCGCCTTCTCGAGTCTGGCGGAGTTTCCGGGAATCGCCCCGGACGTCCCGCTGCGGATCAGCCGCGTGCTGCAGGAGGTGCGCGTGGACGTCGACGAGGCCGGCACCGAGGCGGCCGCCGCGACGGCCGCGATGATGATGCGCCTTTCGCTCCCGCAGCCGCCCGAGGCGGAGTTCGTGGCGGACCGGCCGTTCCTCTTCGCAATCCGCGAGCGGACGACTGGCGTGATTCTCTTCCTGGGGCGCGTGGAGCGGCCGGCGGCCGCGCCGGGAGGCGCCGATGCACGCTGACGCGGACAAACGCGTGGGTTTCGTGGGGATCATCGTCGAAGACCGCGAGCGCAGCGCGGCCGCGGTGAACGCGGCGATTTCCGAGATGGCTCACATTCTTGTGGCGCGCGTCGGCATCCCGTACCGCGAGCGCAACCTCTCGGTCATCACGCTCGTCGTCGACGCGACCACGGACGAAGTCGGCGCGCTCACGGGCAAGCTCGGACGCATCCCCGGCGTGTCGGTGAAGTCCGGCCTCGCCCGCCCGGCGGGCTAGCGCGCGCCGGGTTGTCCGATGCTTGGCGGATGCGTGAAGGTCCCCGCGACGTCGCGGTGTCCCATGCGCACGATTCGCAACGTCCGGACGACGGGAGTGCGCTGCTACGTCGGTTTCGGCTCCCACCTGGAAGGCAAGGCGGTCGCGCCCATCCGGCCGGAGGGGCTGAAAATCCACTTTGACGGTCAGTCCTTGTTCCTGCTCGGAGAAATCGTGGCGACTGGGGTCAACAGCTCCTCCGCTCCGATGGACCGGGGAGTCATGCATGCTGTCGAGACGTTCTCCGAGCAGGTGCTCGGATACCGTTTCCTGTTTTCGACGCCGGATGACGAGGTGTTGTTCGAACTCGGGAACGTGGTTCCAAGTCTTCGGAAATTAGCGCTCGTGCCCGGTCTGCTGATCGAGGACGCACCGGTCTTTTCGCACCGAACCAGCTCCCTTTCCCCAAGAAACCAGATGGG
>JAAZAI010000364.1 GCA_012514445.1 Lentisphaerota bacterium | reverse complement strand
TTGGCGGCAATTCTTTGCCGCCAACGGGCAACCCGTCGTAGCCGGGTTGGTACTCTGCCGCAGACAGATCCCGTCGAGGGGACGCATTCAAAAAGTGCCATTTCGGTTTCCGGCCAGGTCAGGAAGTCTGACCCTAGACCTGCATCTTGCGGCATTTCTTGTTGATTTCCAAAACGGAATAGTCCAGAATGAGTTGAATCCAAGCCCGAGGCCCGATGCCGGGGGCTGGAGTCAACAACAAGAAGGAGTTTTTCCATGGCGAAGCAGTACCGAGTCGCCGCGCAGATGTACGGCATGCGCGATTTCACCAAAACCCCCGCGGACATGGCCACCACGATCAAGCGGGTCAAGAAGATGGGCTACGACTATCTCCAGATCTCCGGCTTCGGTCCGATCGAGGCCGACGAGCTTCGCAAGATCTGCGATGGCGAGGGCGTCAAGGCCATCGGTGCGCATGTCGGCCTGCCGCTGTTCCGCGCGGACGAGAAGAAGGTGATCGCCGACTGCAACGCCTGGGGCATCCAGTACGTCGCGATCCCCTGGCTGCCGCGCGCCGACTACAAGACGCTGGCCGACTGGAAGAAGCTCTTCAAGGAGTTCGAAGGCTATGCCAAGCGCTTCGCCAAGGCGGGCATCGTGGTCCAGTACCACAACCACGCCTTCGAGTTCGAGAAGTTCGGCATCAAGAACGGCAAGGGCGGCAAGACGATCCTCGACATGCTCTACGAGAACACGAAGGTGCTCCAGGCCGAGCCCGACTTCGGCTGGATCGCCCGCGGCGGCGCCAATCCCGTCCTCTGGGCCCGGAAGCTCAAGGGACGCATCGACCAGGTCCACCTCAAGGACTGGGGCATCGTCGACGACAAGCCCGAGTTCCGCGCCGTGGGCGAGGGGTCGATCGACTACCCCGCCGTCATCAAGGCGTGCAAGGCTTCCGGGACGAAGGACTTCATCGTCGAGCAGGACTCCTGCGTCGTCACGAAGGATCCGTTCCTGAGCTATTCCATCAGCCGCGCGAACCTCAAGACGATGGGCCTCTAGGCCCCGAAACGGGATGGCTCGGCCCAGCCGCATGCGGCCGTCACCGCATGCGGTGACGGCCGTCCACAAGGAGCGCCGGACCCCATGAGACTGATCACCCGCTACCTCCTGAAGGCCTTTCTCGGGCCGCTGGTGCTCTGTCTCGTCTCGTTCAACGCCATCTTCATCATCTTCGACCTGTTCGAGAACCTCTCGCGCTTCATCGACTCGAAGGTGCCGGCGCTCACGGCGCTGCGCTACTACGGCGGCGTCGTGGCGACTTACTCGATCTGGTTCGTGCCGGCGTCGTGCCTGCTCGCCACGCTCTACACGATGTGGCAGCTTTCGCACCACAGCGAGCTCACCGCCATGCGCGCGAGCGGCATCAGCTTCCGGCGCCTGACGATGCCGTTCTTCTTCGTCGCCCTCGTCATGACGCTGCTGACGTTCCTGAACTCGGAGTACGTCGTCCCCGAGGCGGGCACCTGGTCCGAGCGGCTCAAAGAGGCGTCTTTCGTCGAGCTCGCGCCGGAGCAGCGCGAGAAGAAGAACTTCCAGTACACCCAGGCGATCGGCCAGCCCGGCGAAGGCGGCCAGGCCGTCCGGCGCACGTGGCAGTTCGCCGCCGTCGATCCTTCGACCGAGGCCACGATGTCCCGCCCCAGCGGACCGGTCACGGTGACCCAGGAGCACGACGGCGTCGACGTCTGGGGCTGGCGGGCGAAGAAGGCGGAGTTTCTGGATGGCGTCTGGTGGTTCCACGATCCCGTGAAGATCGCGTTCGACGTCGACGGGCAGGAGCTGCCGCGCCAGGCGGACGCGCCGCCCGCCGCGTCGCTCCTGCCGATGCACGAGCTCGAGGAGACGCCGCGGGCGATGATGCTCGAGCAGCGCCAGTGGGAGTTTTTCTCCCTGGCCGACATGTTCCTCTACCTCAAGGCGAAGAAGATCGACGCCCACGAGAAGTGGTACGAATTCTGGTATCGGATCACCGGCCCCTGGGCCTGCGTCGTGATCACCCTCTTCGCGATTCCCGCCGGCATCAGCACCGGCCGGCAGAGCGTCATCAAGGGCGTCATCCTCGCGCTCGTCGCGTTCTTCAGCTTCTACGCGCTCACGCTCGTGCTCATGTTCCTGGGGCAGCATGGCTGGTGCCCGCCCGCGCTCGCCGCGCTGCTCCCCAACCTCGTCTACCTGTGCATCGGCTCCGCGATGTACCGGAAGCTCACCTGAAGGAGGCCGCCATGTCCATGCTCACCGAAGTTCTGCGCCAGGCCATCGCCGCCGGCGCGTCGGACATCCACATCAAGCGCGACCAGCCGCCGCTCTTCCGCGTGGAGAAGAAGCTGGCGCCGGGACCTTTCGAGCCCATCGCCGTCGAGCAGATCCGCGCGATCGTCTCCGAAATCCTCCCGTTCCATCTGCGCCGCGATTACGATGTCCGGCATGAAGTGGATTTCTCCTACAAGGAGGACGGCGTCGGCCGCTTCCGCGTCAGCCTCTACGACGGCGAGGGCTGCCCCGTCATGGCCCTGCGCTACGTCAAGGACAAGATCCCCGCGCTCGAGGACCTCAACCTCCCGCCCGTGCTCGAGACGCTCGTCACGCAGCGCACCGGCATCGTCATCCTCTCGGGCACGACGGGCTGCGGCAAGTCGACGACGCTCGCGGCGCTGATCGAGCAGATCAACTTGCGCCTGCGCCGCCGCATCGTCACGATCGAGGATCCCATCGAGTACGCGTTCACGGACAAGCTCAGCGCCATCACGCAGCGCGAGGTCGGCCTCGACACCGAGTCCTTCGCCGCGGCGCTCCGCCACGTGCTGCGCCAGGACCCCGACGTGGTGCTGATCGGCGAAATGCGCGACATGGACAGCGTCCGCACCGGCATCACGGCCGCCGAGACGGGCCATCTCATCTTCTCCACGCTCCATTCCGGCACGGCCGCCGCGGCCGTGCCGCGCCTCCTCGACATGTTCCCCGTCGAGGAGCAGGAGCAAGTGCGCATGGCGCTCGCCAGCAACCTCAGCGCCATCGTCTGCCAGCGCCTCGTGCCCACCATCGGCGGCGGCGTCATTCCCGCCGCCGAGGTGATGTTCAACACGCCGACCGTCAAGAAGCTGAACATGAAGAACCAGCTCAATCTTCTGGGCGCCGCCATCGAGACCGGCGGTGAACACGGCATGCAGAACTTCAACCAGGCGCTCTTCCAGCTCATCAAGGGCGGCGTCGTCTCCGAGGCCGACGGCATGCGCTTCGCCACGAATCCCGATTCCCTCCAGATGAACCTGCGCGGCATCTTCCTCGACGAAGGCCGCAAGATCCTCTCCTCGCTGTAGCCGCAACCGCGGGGTAGGGCGCGATCTCCGAGTGCGCCGCATTCGGGCGAGCCGCGCGTCCGCCTCAGAGGTAGGGCGCGACCCACGAAAGGGAACGGGAAAACAGGGGCCAGAAAACAGGGGCCACACCTCCGATTTCACACAGCTTCGACTTCACATGCCGTGCTCGTGTGCTTTGGGATCGCTCTCACACTTTCGAAAGTGTGAGAGTCGGTGGATGTAGCCGTGAAGGCGATGGAGGGGCGCGGCGATGATGCGGAGATGAGAAACTCCGTTGATCCGGTCTCGGCGGGCGACTCGCGATGCACATCGGCGATTTCGGCGAGGCGTTCCTGCGACCAGCCCAGCTTCCGGCGGCGACCGCGGATGGTGAGGCCGAGCAGATGCCGGTGGCGGCAATATGCAAGATGGCCGCTTTCCCTTTGCATCGGCATGATCGCCCGCCTTTCTGTCACTGCGCCGCAGCACGCGCGCCGCTTCCTCGTTTTCCGAGGAATCAGGGGCCACAACTTCGATTTCCCATTGTGATTTGAAGAGTCTCTATTCAAAACGTCATTGCGTTTAAGGATTGAAACGAAAAGCATAAAAAGCTAATATCTTGCCCTATGCGAAGTTGTGTATAACCGCGACTTCGGTTGTTATCTGTCTGTAGGCGGCGTTTTCAGGTTCCTTGAGGATGAGGCGCCAAGGAAAAGCTCTATTCGACGATGAGTACACGATTCTTCACCAACCGCCGCGACAACACGCTGATCGAGAAGTTTGCAGGCGTTTTTGCCAACAATCCAGACATCCTCTTTTTCGACGCCCTGGTCGGCTACTTCCGCTCCTCCGGCTATTTCGCCCTTCGCCCCCACCTCGAAAAGTTGTCGAAAATCCGCATTCTGGTCGGCATTGACGTCGATGCGCGTTCCGCACTCTGCCAGGAACGCGGCATGCTCTTCGACGCCGACGCCCCATCGGCGATAGCAACCTTCATGGCGGCCATGAAGAAGGATGTTGCCGATTCCCGCTACGACGCTGCCGTGGAAACCGGGATTTTGCAGTTCATCCAGGATGTCGCCACCCGGAAAGTCGAACTTCGGGCGCATCCATCGCGTAAGCTGCACGCGAAAATCTACATTTTCCGGCCTGCGGACTTCAACGAGCACAAGCATGGCAACGTCATCACCGGCTCCTCGAACCTGACGGATGCCGGGATGGGAACCGGAAACGGTCCCGTCAACTACGAATTCAACGTGCTGTTGAGCGACTACGACGATGTCGTCTTTGCGACGGAGGAGTTCGACAAGCTCTGGGAGGAAGGCGTCGACGTGCTCCCGACCCAGATCGAAGCGCTGAAGAAGGACACGTATCTGAACGACGCCATCACGCCATACGAATTGTATCTCAAGTTCCTTGCCGAATATTTTGGGAGTGGCGTGGAATTCGATCCCTCATCGGCGGGGGACCTGCCGGAAGGCTTCAAACGGCTCACCTACCAGACCGACGCCATCAACCAGGGATTCGACCTGCTGCGCAAGCACAACGGGTTCTTCCTGGCGGACGTGGTTGGACTCGGCAAAACTTTCGTGGCCTGCCAGATCGCGAGAAATTTCTTCTATCACAATGGCTTCCCCATCCACGTCGGCCGTACATTGATCGTCGTCCCCCCCGCCGTCCGCGACTCCTGGGAGGAAACCGTCGCCAAGTTCAAGCTCAGCAATGTCGACATCGTCTCGTGCGGCAGCCTGCACAAGATCCGTCATCCCGAGCGTTTCGATCTCGTCATCGTGGACGAGGCCCACAAGTTCCGCAACGCCACGGCGGGGATGTACGAGAGGTTGCAGCGCATCTGCAAAACGAAGGTCTACAACCATTCAACCCACCGGCCCGAGGCCAAGAAGGTCATTTTGATTTCGGCGACGCCGTTCAACAACGCTCCCAGGGACATCTACAACCAGCTCCTGCTGTTCCAGAACGGCAAGGAGACCACGCTGGACATCGCCAACCTGCAGGGCTTTTTCGCCGAACGCACGGATGAATGGAATGCGGCCAAGGCGCTCTCCACTCCGGACGCCCGCAAGGCCGTGATGATCATCACCGAGAAGGTGCGCGAAAAGATTCTCGCCCCCATCACGGTTCGCCGTACGCGAACCGACCTCAAGGTCCAGGAGCCCTACCGGCTTGACCTGGAATCCCAAGGCATCGTCTTCCCCGAAGTCACGCATCCTGAAAAGAGCTTCTACATTCTCAGCCCCGAGATGGATCGCGCCTACGACGACACGCTGGCGATGCTCGGCGACAGGGAGAAAGGGCTGAGCTACAACCGCTACCGCGCCCTCCAGTTTCTGAAAACGCCCGAACTCAAGGCGAAGTACCCCAACGCAGATCTTTTGTCTGGCCAG
>JAAZAI010000363.1 GCA_012514445.1 Lentisphaerota bacterium | reverse complement strand
CTCGACATCGAAACCCGCGTCGCCTGCGCGGAGCGCCATGCTCAGGTGGTCGAGGAGGTCGAAGCCCTCGGCGCTCGCATGCTGCGCGACGGCGTCGCCTCGCGGGCCAAGAGCGCCTATGCCAAGTTCACCGGAGTGATCAAACCCGAAACGGCGCGGTCGCTTGCCGCTTTCTTCGCCTCCGACTCCGGGCGCGACACCGTCGCGCGCCTCAAACGCCTCGGCGTCAATCCGGTCGGCGGCGACTTGAAGAAGCGGAAGGCCGGCGCGTCGCGCAAGGCCTCCGCCGCGCGGGACGAGGACGCGCAGGCCGGCGCCGATTTCTTCGCGGGCAGGACGTTCGTCATCAGCGGCGCCTTCCACGACAATCTCACCCGCGACGATGTCCGCCAGCGGATCGTCGCCGCCGGCGGCAAGGTCGTCGACTCCGTCGGCGAAAAGACGGACTACCTCGTCCTCGGCGACAACCCCGGCGCCGACAAGACCAGCCGCGCCAAGCAGCTCGGCACTCCGCGTCTCGACGAAAAGACCCTTCGCGAAAAACTCGGCCTCCCGCCCTACATGGAGCAGACAAGCCTCTTTTGATCTCTATCTCTCTTCCCGCCCATGATCCAAACGGCAAACCCTTCGGACAGACAAATCGATGCAATCCCCATTCGATTGCTCTCCGGTCCTTCCAAGGCATGGCTGGGGCTGGAGGGTTCGGTTCTCACCTATCGTGACAAGGTCTGGAGCGGTGAAACTTGCATCGACATTCCCGTCGAACTGGCCAGTTTCTTCGAGAAGAAGCGCTTCAAGGGTGACTGGTTGATTGCCGCGCTGCTGTCGCCCATCCTCCTGCTGGGCATGGGCGGGACAGTCTTCGGTTTGTGGCATTTGTTCGTCACGAATCCTTCCGAAACCGTGATGGTGGGCTGCATGGGCACTGCCGGAGTCCTGGGTTTGCTTGCGTTTCTGATTCTCCTTGGACGCTTCTGCGTCCGAGACACAACGCTGACGCTTCATGTCGTGCCGGAAGGATTCGCGATCACGTTCTGGGCGAACGGGACCAAGGGTATCGCGCTTCGGCAACTTGTCGACGAGAGCATGAGGCGCAAGGCATTGGTGGAAGAGACGATCGCCTTCCCGATGAAAAGGGCTGTTGGCGACAGGATCGTCCAGCCATGGAAGCGTACGGCCGGTTTTGTCTTCCTGGCCATCCTGCCTGCTGTGTTCACGGAGATACCGTGGTTGCTGGTCGTCGTGCTCGTTCCGATCGGCCTGCATCTCTATTCCGCTTGCGCGATGGCGCGGGCGCCGCAGGCGTACCGGCGTGCCGCAACATGCTTTTCCAAACGTCAGTGGCATGCTGCGGGCGAACACATCGCCACATGTCTTGTGCAATTCCCCGACGATCTTCCCGCGCGGCTGGCCATGATCGAACTGAAGATGCGGATGGACGACTACGACGGGGCCGAGTCCGCGCTCGCGGAAATCCAAAACGATCTCGATGTCGACACGCTTCAGTCGATCCAGCACGACATTGTGATCCGACGTCGCATCGCCCTGCGCAAGTCGGATACCTTCTCGCCCCGCGCCCGGGATTGAATCGCCTCGGGATTCATAGTCAGCGCTTCCCGTGCCTCTCGAATTGTAATCGATCTTTTTTCCGAGATTACAACCCATTCGCCTGTGGCAGAGTTCTACCCCAGGCTCCTGCTTTTTCATTTTCTTCTCGCCTCCGCCACTCCCTCCGTGTGTCAGAGTCCACACCCTGCCACATTGTAATATTGAAGTTTTTTTCAAGATTACAATGACGATCGCGGCTGGGGTGGGGGCGGCTGGGGAAATGCGGGGCGTTCGGTGAGGCAGCTTGTCCTGCCCGCGCATCGCGGACAGCGCGCGTCCGAATGCGGATCCGGGCTCGACTCGCCCGGTCTTTCGCCGTTTTGTCTTGATTTCCCGACGGTTTTCCCTCTAAATAGTGGGCGTTGTTTTCATAGGAGGTCACGCATGAAGGAAATCGCAGGTCAACTTTCGGCACAGGGCAGGAAATTCGGCATCGTGCTGAGCCGCTTCAACAGCTTCTTCACCGAGCAACTGCTCAAGGGGGCGGAGGACTGTCTGGTGCGCCATGGCGCGCGTTCGGAGGACATCGTCCTCGTTCGCGTCCCGGGGGCCGCCGAGATCCCGCATGCCGCGCAGCGCCTCGCCAAGTCCGGCAAGTTCGACGCGATCATCGCGCTGGGCTGCGTGATCCAGGGCGCCACGCCGCACGCCGAGCTCATCAACACGCAGGTCTCTCGCGCGCTCTCCTCGATCGGGCTTCAATTCGACGTGCCGGTGCTCAGCGGTCTCATCGCCGCCGACTCCATCGAGCAGGCCGTCGAACGCTCCGGCACCAAGGCCGGCAACAAGGGGTGGGACGCCGCTGCGGCCGCCATCGAAATGGTGTCGCTTTTCGCGGCCCTCTAGCGCCGGAATCCGGCGGAATTTGGATCACCCCACGATGTCCACACGACGTGAAGCCCGCGAATGGGCGGTGCAGATGCTCTTCCAGCTCGACCTGAATCCGGACGCCGAGACGCCTCAGGAGGAGGTTTTCCGCGAGTTCTGGGAGGGTCAGTTGCGCTTGCGCGACGGCGCGGAGCCGGAGTCGGCGCCGCCGGCTCCGATCCGCAAGTTCACGGAGGCGCTCGTGGCGGGCGTCCTGAAAAACCGCAAGGCGATCGACGCGCACATCTCCTCCTGCGTCAAGAACTGGGACATCCAGCGCATCGGCGGCATCGAGCGCAACGTGCTGCGCATGGGCATCTACGAGCTTGCCTTCGCCGAGGAGAAGACGCCTCAGGCCGTCGTCATCAACGAGTCGGTCGACATCTGCAAGTTCTTCGGCACCCGCGAGTCCGGCCGCTTCGTCAACGGCATCCTCGACTCCATCGCCAAGAACCTCGCCCGCGAGGCCGCCAAGCCCCAGGAGTGGTCGCCCGGGACATGATTTCCTTCAACGACGTCAGCATCCACTTCGGCACGCAGGACGTGCTGAGCAACGTCTCCTTCAAGATCAACCCGCGCGAGCGCTGCGGCATCGTCGGCCCCAACGGCGCGGGCAAGTCCACGATCTTCAATCTCATCACCCGCGAGATCTCGCCGGAATCCGGCGCGGTCGTCTTCGAGGGCGCGCGTCCCACCCTCGGGCACCTTCACCAGCAGCTCGACCGCTGGGACGAGTCCGACACGCTGCTCTCCTACACGTTGCGCGCCTCGAAGGACATCCGCGCGCTCGAAGTCGAGATCCACGCGATCGAGCGGGGTATCCACGGGCTCGAGGTCGACTCACGGGAACGCGTCCAGGCGCTCGACCGCCTCGGGGATCTGCAGACGCAGTACGAGCACCTCGGCGGCTACGATCTCGAAGTCCGCGTCAAGGAGGCCCTCGGCGGCCTCGGCTTCCACACCCGCGACTTCGAGCGGCCCTTCGGCGAGTTCAGCGGCGGCTGGAAGATGCGCGCCGAACTCGTCCGCACCCTCGTCGCCAAGCCCGACGTGCTCATGCTCGACGAGCCCTCCAACTACCTCGATCTGCCCGCCGTCGAATGGATGCAGCGCTTTCTGCGCGAATTCGAGGGCACGCTGCTGCTCATCTCCCACGACCGCTATCTGCTGCGCACGCTGACGAACGTCACGCTCGAGGTCGACGGCCAGACCGTGACGCGTTACAACGGCGGGTTCGACTACTATCTGCGCGAGCGCGTCCAGCGCTACGAGAGCCTCGTCGCGGCCAAGCGCAACCAGGATCGCCTTCGCGACCAGATGCAGCGCTTCATCGACACGTTCCGCTACACCCCGAGCAAGGCGCCGCAGGTCCAGTCCCGCGTCAAGCAGATCGAGAAGATGGAGACGATCGTCGTTCCGCGCCAGGCCTCCACGGCCGGTCGCATCCGGCTCCCGGCGTTTCATCATTGCGGCACCACCGCGCTCTCGGTGCGCGACGCCGGCTTCTCCTACAACGGCGCCGACTGGATCTTCCGCAACGTCTCCTTTGAAATCGCCCGCGGCGAACACGTCGCCCTCGTCGGCTTCAACGGCATGGGCAAGACCACCCTCTCGCGCCTGGTCGCCGGCGTCCGTCCGCCTACCGAGGGCGAAGTCCTCCTCGGCCACAAGGTCGTCCCCGGCTATGTGTCGCAGGATTTCGCGGAGACGATCCCGCCCGAGCGCGCCCTCGTCAACGTGCTCAAGCACGAGGACGCGCGCATCACCGAGGCGCACGCGCGCACGCTTCTCGGCAGCTTCGGCTTCACGGGCGACGATGCGTTCAAGACCGCCGGCGTCCTCAGCGGCGGCGAGAAGATCCGCCTCGCGTTCGCCCGGATCTTCGCGGCCAACCCCAACTTTCTCGTGCTCGACGAGCCCACGACGCATCTCGACATCAACGGCCGCCGGGCCCTTGAGGAGGAGCTCGTCGCCTACGAGGGATCCATCGTGCTCGTCAGCCACGACGTCGAATTCGTCAAGGCCATCGCGCAGACGATCATCGAGGTGTCCGACGCCGGCGTGCGGCGGTTCGTCGGCGGCTACGCGGACTACCGCGAACGTCTCGACCGCGAGGCCTCGGCGGCCCGCCGCCAGGCGAGCGCGCCCGCCGCGTCCGAGCCAGCGCCCACGCCGGAGTCCGCTCCCGTCGAATCCGCCGCGCCGCCGTCGGCTCAGCCCTCCGGCAACAAGAAGGAGCAGCGCAGGCAGCGCGCCGCCGAACGCGAGCAGCGCCTGCCGCTGATGCGTTCGCTTTCCCGTCGCGTCGCCGCCGCCGAGGCCCGCATCGCCCAGCTCGAAGCCGAGCAGAACGTCCTCGTGGCCTCGCTCTCCGACACGGAAGCCAAGCCGGATTTCGAGGGCGTCAACCGCCGTCTCGGCCAGATCCAGAGCGAACTCGCCACCGTCAACACCCTCTGGGAGCAGGCCGCTTCCGAGCTGGCCTTCCTCGAAGCCGAATGAATGCAGGATTGCATTTGAGTTGCCTTTGACGGGCCGTCCCCGTTGCGTTCTTGATTCCCGGCGTGCATTTGGTAGAATACGCCACCATTTCAAAGGCAGGGCCCGATCATGGACGAAGAGAAGCAGAAGACACAACCGAACTGGCGCATGCGCTTCGTCAACGGCGCCGCGCGGACGCAGTCCACGCGCGCGGAGCAGGAGGAGGCGCAATTCATATCCTTCATCGCCAACGTCGTGCGTCCCGCATTTTCGGAAATCGCGCGACGGCTCGCCGAAAAAGGGCGCATCGTCTCCACCCAGGAGACGCGCGCCGCCTGCGGGATCACGGTGACGAACGGCGCCACCGAGGAGATCGGCTTCCGAATCACGAGTCAGACGCTGCCGACCGCCATCGCGCCGGAAATCGAGATCAAGATGCACGAACGCAAGGGTTTGCGCATCATGCGCAAGACCGCCCCCGTGCGTCGCGGCGCGGCCGTCGTCAAGACGCTCGCCAGCACGACGTCCGATGACATCGTCGCGGAGTTTTTCGTCTATTATGCGGACGCTCTCGCCCGGCTCGAACGCGGACCTTGAATTTTTCTTCTAAGAAATCCGTCTTCACGTTCGTATGAATAGATGAATGCGCATTCGACGCGCCCGATTTCCCTCTGATTCCCCCACCCAAGCCCAGGACATCCCATGAGCGACTCCAACCTCCCAGTCCCACCCGTCGAGCACGACCGCGCCTACATGGAAATGATGAAGCTCTTCGAGGATCTGTCGTTTAGCGAGCGGATCAAGCGCACGATCAACGGCATCAACCAGCCGAAGGACAGTGGCGAATACAAGTTTGCCGTGTTGCAGCTCCAGCGGATGACCGGACCGTTTCTGGCCATCGTGCTGCCGATCATCGCGGTGGCATTTCTGCTCACCATCGAAACGACGCAGGAATTTCGCAGCCAGGTCGTCGCAGTCGAGGTGATCGATCCCACGGACACGCCGGAGATCGAGGAGGAGCCGCCGCCGCCGCCGGAGGAGGAGTTCGAGTTCGAGCCGGTGGACACGGAGTTCGACGGGCCCACCGAGAACTTCAATCCGCAGGAGAACACGTTCGCCAACAACGAGCCCGTCTCCCCGAAGCCCGCGGAGATCAACAGCGTCGCCATCATCAAGAGCCCCATCGTCATGCGCGGCATCGTGGGCTCCCGCTCCCCCGGCCAGCGGGGCCGGGCGATGTCGGAATTCGGCGGCAGCGCAGGCGGCGAGGCCACGGTCATGCGCGCGTTGCGCTGGCTCAAGGCCAATCAGCTCCCCAACGGCTCCTGGCCCGGGCAGTCCACGGCGATGACCGGGATGGCCCTGCTCTGCTACCTCGCCCATGGCGAGACGCCCAGCCCCGACTGCGTCGAGTTCGGCCCCACCGTGGAGCGCGGCATCCGCTACCTCGTCGACAACCAGAACGAGAACGGTCTCTTCAAATCGAAGGACGACAACAACTACGCCCACCCCATCGCCACCTACGCGCTGTGCGAGGCCTACACGCTCACCAAGGTCCCCATGCTCAAGGAGGCCGCCGAAAAAGCGCTCGTCCACATCGTCCGGGGCCAGCACCCCAACGGCGGATGGGACTACAACATGCGCCAGACGGAGCGCGACGACACGTCCTACATGGGCTGGTGCGCCCAGGCCGTCAAAGCCGGCCACATGGCCGGCGACCTCGAAGTCCCCGACCTCGACAAGGTCTACAAGAACGCCGTCAACGGCTTCAAGGTCAACGCCAACCCCAGTGGCGGCTTCGGCTACACCAGCCGCGGAGCGGGCGGCCTCTCCGGCGTCGGCGTGCTCTGCATGCAGCTCCTCGGCGCCGCGCGCGAGCCTGAAGTCGCCGCCACACTCTCCTACCTCGACGACGCGACCTTCTCCTTCGAGAAGTGGAAGAGCAAAGGCTTCGGCGCCAGTCCCGTCTACTACTGGTACTACATCACCCAGGCCAAGTTCCACGCCGGCGGCGACCGCTGGACGAGCTGGAACAAGCAGTTCCAGCCCGAGCTCATCAAGCGCCAGGTCGTGATCAAGGACGCCATCGCCGACCCCGAGGGCAAGATGCGCGACATCGGCTACTGGGACAGCCCCTCCAACGGCGAACACGGCGGCGGCGGCGGCGGCGCTGTCGACGCCATCCGCTGGGAAAACGGCGCCCAGATCGTCGGCAAGTCCACCCTCGGCGCCCGCGTGCAGGACACCTGCCTGAGCGCCCTCCAGCTCATGGTCTACTACCGCTATCTGCCTACCTTCAAGACCCCCGAGGTCGTCGCGGACGTCGATGTCGCCGTCGAAGACGAGGACGAGGTCAAGATCAACATCATCCGGTAGGGCGATCGGTCAGTCGCCGGGGAGCGACGTCGAAACGCTCTTCGACTGAATTAGCAGCTCCGTCGCCTTCCCGATAGTGTGTGGAGCGTCGTGAGAAGTGTGGAGCTTCCGCTGGGGCTCTGCCCCAGGCCCCGGATGGATCAGAGTGTGTGGAGCGTAGTGAATAGTGAGAAGTTTCCGCTGGGGCTCCGCCCCAGGCCCCGACATGAACAACGGGGTCTGGGGTGTCCCCAGCCTGAACTGCCCACTCCGCTCTACTCACTACTCTCTGTAATCGGGAGGTCGTCCGCGCGTTGCGCGTCGAACTCCCGCAACATCGATCCGAGCGACACCTGCATCGCCATCGTCAGCGGCACCGCGAAGAGCATGCCCAGGGGGCCGAGAACCCATCCCCAGAAGATCAGGGAGAAGAGCACGATCACCGGCGACACGCCGAAGCCGTAGCCCATGAACCGCGGCTCGAGGATGTTGCCGAAGAGCGTGTTCACCGCGAGATAGAGGACTGCCACGTACGCCCCCTTGAGCGTGCCATGTTGCATGAGCGCGATCAGCACCGCCGGCACCGCGGCGATGATCGAGCCGATCACCGGCACGTAGTTGAGGATGAACGCCACGAACCCCAGCAGCACCGGCGAGTCCACGCCCATCATCATCAGCCCGAGATAGACGCACAACCCTGTCGCCGCGCTGATCAGCGTCTTGATGCCCATGTAGTGGCGCACGTGCAGCACGATCGTCGTCAGCCTCTCCCAGAGCGATTCGGACATCCACCGACGGCCCCGCAGTTTCGCCGAGAGCGTCGGGAGTTCGCAGAGGATGAACGATACGATGATCAGCACGAAAACCGCGTTCTTCAAGAACAATCCGACGATTGCGCCGCCCTGCTTCACGACGCCCGAGATCGTGTTGGCGTCCACCTGGAGCATCTCCTCCAGCAGCACCGCCGGAACCTCCACGTCCTGCTCGTGCAGCCACTCCCGGAATCCGGCGGCGGAGTCGACCAGCGCCCGGTGGTAGTCCGGGATCTTCTTCGTGAAGTCCAGCGCCGCCCTCGAAACGACCACGTTCATCCCATAGAGGCATAGAAACGTCATCGAGACGATCATCAGCGTCAAGGCCAGCCAGGAAGGCACCCGCCAGCGGCGCAGCAGATAGTAGACCGGGGAGATGACGATCGCCAGGAACAAGATCACCAGCACCTGCGTGATCATCGGCGCCGCCGCCTTCATGCCCAGCACGATGATCACCAGCGCCGCGCTGTTGACCAGCCATTTCGTAACCCGCGTCATATATTCATTCCCTTTCTGAAGGCCCGACCCTTCGCGTGTCGCGCCATGGCCTTGAATTCTATCACAAACCGATAGACGCTTGTAGGAGAAAACGCCCATCCGGCGCAATGGTGTGTGTCAGGATCGTGACATGTTTTCGGAAAAGGGACTCATGCGAGCACCCCCAAAGTGAACATTCCCGTTTTCCCTGTCACTTTTCTGACGCACACCCTCGCAATGCGAACAGCGAAAGTCCGCAGCTAGAAGACGGAGGAGTGCCGGAAGCCGCCGCCGCTTCCCTCTTTTGCCTTCGCGGCCTGTTCGACCAGGCGCTTCTTCTGGTCTTCGGGAAGGTCGGTCGAGGAGACCCACTTGATGGCGGCCTCCGGGTCGCTGTTGATCCAGTTGTTCGCGACGTTGCGGATCGTCCGCGAGCGCTGCTTGTCGTCGGTGATCGTCTCCGCGAACCCGGCCGCGTATTCGGGGTACTGCCATGTGGTGGTGTCGATGTAGCGCTGGACGATCGTGTCGCGGTCGTCGTCCCGGGGCAGGGCTGCAAGCCAGTCGCCCGCGCCCGCGGGATCCATCTGGCCCCAGCGCTGGACGACGGAGCCGAGGGCCTGCCGGCGGGCGTCGCCGGTGAAGGTGCCCGCCCAGGCGGCGGCCGCGGCGGGATCGGAGTCGGCCCACCGGCCGGCGACCGAGACGGCCGCCTTCGTCTGGCCGTCGCCCGGCTGCTGGTCGGCGACGAAGTTCGCGGCGGCCAGCGGGTCGTCCTGCGCCATGCCCGAGACGACGCCCTGGAGGGCGGCCGCCTTGTCGGCGCCTTCGGGGAGAGCTTTGAACCACTTGAGGGCCCCTGCGGGAT
>JAAZAI010000362.1 GCA_012514445.1 Lentisphaerota bacterium | reverse complement strand
CGTCAACGGCGGGGCGCACATCGACCGCGAGTTCGCGCTGGGGCGAAAGCGCCTCGACCTCTGCGTCCAGATGGGGCCGCACCGCTACCCGGTGGAGCTGAAGCTGCGCCACAGCGCCAAGACCGAGGCCGAGGGCCTCGAGCAGCTCGGCGAGTACATGGACGCCTGCGGCGCCGTCGAGGGCTGGCTTGTGATTTTCGACCGCCGGCCCCGCCGCCCGTGGAGCCGCCGCATCTTCTGGCGCACCGTCAAGTCCGGCCCCCGCACGATCCACGTCGTCGGCGCGTGAGCGCCTGGGAATTGCATGATTGCGTGAGTGCGGGGTGTGGAAATTGGGAGGCATGGTCGATGCAACCCGAAGAGATTTGCGTGTCGATTGTAAGCATCAACCGGTCTTTAGTGTCCTGCGAGAACATGTCGACCTTGTGCAGCCGCATCTGGAAGCCCTGACATGACTCATCGGGAGTGTGCACGGGGATGGGTGAGAGCAGGAGGCTTTCCGCGCGATCCGAAGCCACGCCTGCCCGTGTCGGTTTCGATGCCTGCGCAACGTGCGTTGTCACGATCCCCTGGGGTGATCCAGTCTTTACAACGGGTGCAGGAGCCGGTGTCGCCGCGGCGCACGTGCTCGCGTCACGCCGCCACAGGACGAACAACAAAACGCTTGCGGCCAGAAAAACGAAGGCACCTAGGAAGATTCTGATTTGGTCGCTTGTTTCCGTAAAACTGCGTTGCTTCCGAGGCGGCTTTTGGATAGAATCAAGGCATCATTTTCACCGAGTACCCCCGGGGCTGGAATCACGCCATGGCAGACAATCAGGAAGACCTCCTTTTCGCTCTTTTGAGCCAGACAGGGCTGTTCACCGACCTCCAGCTCGAAATGCTCAGGACGGAGGATCGGAAGGGCGACGCCACCATCACGGATTCGGTGGTGCGTCTCGGCCTCGCCGCGGAAGACGATTTTCTTCGCGAGGCCGCCAAGGTCGTCGGCATCGACTACGTGGACGTCGAGGGGACGGAGGCCTCGCCCGAGCTGCTCGAAAAGTTGCCGGCCCGCGCCGTGTACCAGTACAACGTCGTCCCCGTCGCCTTCGAGGGCGGCACGCTCACGATCGCCACCAGCGACCCGTTCAACCTCACCCAGCTCGACGGTCTGCGCCTCGCCACCGGCTGCCAGATCGTCCCCGTCGCCTGCACGGCCGAGAAGATCGCCAAGCACGCCCGCAAGTGCTACGGCGTCGGCGGCGACACGTTCGAGAAGATGATGTCGGGCGGCCGCTACAACGTCGAAGCCGACGCGGACGCGACGAAGTACGACCTCTCCGACGTCGGCCAGGAGGCCTCGATCGTCCGGTTCGTCAACCAGATCATCGGCGAGGCGGACAAGCAGGGCGCCACCGACATCCACGTGGAGCCGATGGAGCACGAGCTTCGCATCCGCTACCGCATCGACGGCCTGCTCCACAAGGTCGACGTCCCGGCCCAGCTCAACCGGGTCCAGGCCGCCGTCATCTCGCGCCTCAAGGTCATGGCCAACCTCGACATCGCCGAGAAACGCATGCCGATGGACGGCCGCATCGGCATCCGGGTCAACGGGAAGGAGATCGACATCCGCGTCTCCACCTGCCCCACCGTCTACGGCGAAAGCATCAGCCTGCGCCTGCTGCAGAAGGGCGGCAGCGTCGTCCGCCTCGCGCAGCTCGGCCTCAACCCGCGCGACGAGAAGATCATCGTCAAGACGATCCACCGCCCCAACGGCATCGTGCTCGTCACCGGCCCCACCGGTTCCGGCAAGTCCACCACGCTCTACGCCTTCCTCCACGAGATCAACACCGTGGAGAAGCGCATCCTCACGGCCGAAGAGCCCGTCGAATACGAGATGCCCGGGATCAACCAGGTGCTCGTGCGCCCCGACATCGGCCTCACCTTCGCCCGCATCCTGCGCTCGTTCCTGCGTCAGGACCCCGACGTCATGATGGTCGGCGAAATCCGCGACGTCGAGACGGCCGAGATCGCCATCAACGCCTCGCTCACCGGCCACCTCGTCTTCTCCACGCTTCACACCAACGACGCCGCCGGCTCCTTCGCGCGCCTCATCGACATGGGCGTCGAGCCCTTCCTCGTCGCCTCGTCGGTCGTCGTCGTCCTCGCCCAGCGCCTCCTGCGCCGCCTCTGCACCCACTGCCGGGAGGAGACGACCGCCGACCCGGCCTTCCTCGAACGCATGGCCATTTCGCCGGAGGTTTTCGCCGGGCGCAAGATCTACAAGGCCCGGGGGTGTCCGCTCTGCGGCCAGACCGGGTACAAGGGCCGCGGCGCCATCTTCGAGGTGCTTCACGTCTCCGAGGCGCTGCGCACCATGGTCACCGAGCACCGCCCCTCCGCCGAGATCCGCGAAAAGGCCATCGCCGAGGGCATGACCACCCTCCGCACGGACGGCTGGAACAAGGTCTATTCCGGCTTCACCACCATCGACGAGGTCCTCCGCGTGACCGAGGACCAGGGAGATTGAACGACATGCACGACCCCAACTGCGTCTTCTGCAAGATCATCGCCGGCGCCATCCCCTGCGCCAAGGTCTTCGAATCCGAGAACGTCCTCGCCTTCCTCGACATCGAGCCCATCGAGAAGGGGCACGTCCTCGTCATCCCCAAGCGCCACTGGCCCTGCATCATGGACGTTCCGGTCGCGGCCGCCGAGGACATCGAATGCGCCGAGGAGGTCATGTACCTCGTGCGCGTCGTCGCCAAGGCTCTCTGCCGCGACTTCGCCACCGGCGTCAACGTCCTCCAGGCCAACGGCCCCTGCGCGGGCCAGACCGTCCCGCACCTGCATTTCCACGTCGTGCCGCGCATCGGCTGCGACCCCGTCCAGCCCGTCTGGCGCTCCGGCCACGGCCAGTACGCAAGCGACGCGGAGCGCGCGGGCTACGCGACCCGCATCGCCGCGGCCGTCGCGACCATCATCAAGGAAGAGGATTTGATCGGATGAACGAGCAATCTTTCGAGGAGACCGTCGCGCGAATCTGCGACAAGGACGACCGCTACGACATGGAGGCGTACTTCTTCATCCGCGACGCCCTCGGCCACGCCACGAAGAAGTTCAACCGCGCGCCCCCCAACCGCCACGTCACCGGCGCCGAGCTCTCCGAAGGCGTCCGCGACTACGCCATCCGCGAGTTAGGCCCGATCGCCAACCTCGTCCTGACCGAGTGGGGCCTCTACACCACCGGCGACTTCGGCGAGATCGTCTACAGCCTCATCGCCGAAGGCGTCTTCGGCAAGACGGAAAACGATCGCCGGGAGGACTTCGACGACGTCTTCGATTTCCACGACGCCTTCGTCAAGCCCTTCGAACCGGATCTCGGCACCCGCGGCGGCGCGTCAGCCCCCGGCGGGCGCAAGAAGAAGAAGTAGAAGCCGTGGCCCCCCTCCCGATGCCCCATCCGTTCAACTCACCGCTCTTCACGCCATGGCGCGACCCCGTTTCAGGCGTCGAAAGCTTCATCCTGACCACGCGCGTCGCGCCGGTCCAGCAGTCGTTCTACTACGTCACGCCCAGCCTCACGGCCAACGGGCGCTACCTCTGGGTCCGCTGCGCGTTCCCGCCGGGCCGCCACCACATCCTCGCCGTGGCCGACCTCGAGGCTGGCACGCTGCGCCTCGTCCCCGAGGCCCAGCCCGACGGCGGCCCCCACGTCGATCCGCGAACCGGCGACGTGTACTGGACCTGCGGCCTCGAACTGTGGCGGCGCGGCCCGCGCGAAGCGGACAGGCCTGAACGCGTCAACGTCTTCCCCGCGGAACTGGCCGCGCGGCGCAAGCCGCAGTATCTCGCCTCCCATCTCACCCTCTCGGCCGATGGCAAGGCTTTCGCCGCCGACGCGCGCTTCCCGCGCGAGTGGCTGATCGGCGAACTGCCTCTCGACGGCTCGCCCTTCCGCCTGTGGCAGCGTTTCGACCGCTGCCACAACCACGCCCAGTTCAACCCCGTCGATCCCAATCTGATCCTGATCTCCCAGGACCACTGGTGGGATGAAGTCTCCGGCGAAGGAGGGATCACCGACGACCGCCTCTGGATCGTCCGCCGCGGCGAAGCGGCGCGGCAGATCCTCCCGGACGATCCCCTCCCCTCCGCCAACCGCGGACACGAATGGTGGGACGCCGACGGCCGCCACGTCTGGTTCCTCGACTATACCGAGGGCCCCGGCCAAGGGACCAAGAAGGTCGACATCCACACCGGCAAGGTTGAGACCGTCTGGCCGCACGGCCATTCGCACTCGCATTGCGACCGCACAGGGCGCCTGCTCGTGGGCGACATCGTCTCCTGGCCCGCCGACGCCTGGCAGGTGGCCTTCTACAACGCCGACACCGGACGCGAGACGGCGATCGTCACGCAACTCCCGCCGTGTGCGATGCGGTCGACCTACCACATCCATCCGCATCCGCAATTCTGCTGTGGCGACCGCTACATCTGCTACACGACCAACGTCCTGGGCACCGTCGACATCGCCTTCGTCCCCGTCGACCGGCTCCTGTAATCGGTCAAGTCGCCGGGGCATGACATCAAAACGCTCAAAATCGGATGTGAAGCAGTCCCGTCGCCTTGACCGATAGAGCGTAGAGCCAGTGTGTCGTGAGTAGTTTCCGCTGGGGCTCTGCCCCAGGCCCCGGGTGGATCTGAGTGCGTAGAGTGTAGGGAGTAGTGAGGAGTTTCCGCTGGGGCTCTGCCCCAGGCCCCGGTAAGTACAACGGGGTCTGGGGTGTCCCCAGCCACAACT
>JAAZAI010000361.1 GCA_012514445.1 Lentisphaerota bacterium | reverse complement strand
TTAGGAAACGACTAAGCTCGCGACAAAGCTCCCGACAAAGTAAATTTCCTGAACCCTAGCACCTAGCCCCTAGCCCCCTTATACCTAGCCATGACCACGTTCCAAGGCAAGATCCTCACGGCCGCCGCGATGCGCGCCGAACGCGACCGCCTCCATGACGCCGGCCGAAAACTCGTCTTCACCAACGGGTGCTTCGACATCTTGCACGCCGGCCACGTGACGTACCTCGCATTCGCCCGCGAGCAAGGCGACGCACTCTGCGTCGGCCTCAATTCGGACGCCTCCGTCCAGCGCAACAAGGGGCCGCTCCGGCCCGTCGTCGACGAGCGCAACCGCGCCACGCTCCTCGCCTCGCTGCGCGCCGTGGACTACGTCGTCATCTTCGACGACGAGGAGCCCAAGGGCCTCATCGGCGAGATCTTGCCCGACGTGCTCGTGAAGGGACGCGACTGGGCGCACTACGTCAGCGGCCGCGACATCGTCGAGGCCAACGGCGGCCACGTCGTCCTCGCCGACATGGTCGAAGGGCTCTCGACCACCAACGTCATCGCCAAGATCGTCGCCGCCTACGGCTGAACCTCAGGAAACCACGCTGTCGAAGACGCCGCGCAGCTTGGCGATGAGCAGTCCGTAGTTGGCGATCGGCACGCCGGCGCGCTGGGCGTCGAGAATGCGCCGCTTGATTTCGCGCCGCGGCAGCATGCAGCCGCCGCAGTGGATTATCAGCGCGTAGGGGCTCAGGTCTTCCGGCCATCCGGCGCCGCTGGCGAATTCGAGCGCAAGATCCTTGCGCGTGTACGCTTTGAGCCACTTCGGAATCTTGACCGTGCCAATGTCGTCGCACTGGCGTCGATGCGTGCAGCCTTCGACGATCAGGACTCGGTCGCCGTCGCGAAGCTTGTCGAGAGCGTCAACGCCCGCCTTGAGAACGTCGTAGTCGCCCTTGTAGCGGGCGAAGAGGATCGAGAAGGACGTCAGCTCCACGTTCATCGGCACGATCGCGCGCACCTCGGCGAAGGCCTGCGAGTCCGTCACGACCATCCGCGGCGGCGCGCCCAGCGACGCCAGCGTCCGGGCCAGTTCCGACACCTGCGCGACGACCGCGATGCAGCCGCTGTCGAGAATGTCGCGGATCGTCTGCTGCTGGGGCAGGATCAGCCGCCCCTTCGGAGCCGCCGAATCGACCGGCACCACGAGCACGACGATGTCGCCGCGCACCAGCATGTCCCCGATGATCCGCTGGCTGGCCGGTTCGTCGAGTTTGATCTCGGAAATGGCGCGTTTCAACTCCGGTACGCCCGCGCCGGTCTGCGAGGAGACGGCGAAGACGGGCGCCTTGATCGCCTCGGAGAGCGCGGCGAGCGCATCGGCGGACATCGGGGCTTCGTCGCACTTGTTGAGCACGAGGAAGAAGGCGGTGCCCGCCTTGCGCAATTGCTCCATGAGTTCGTGTTCAAACGCGCCCGCGCCCGTGGCGGGGTCCGTCACGATCAAGACCAGGTCGGCGCTTCGAAGCTCGAGACGCGCGCGCTGCGTGCGCAGGCTGCCGACGTCCGCCTGATCGTCGTCGAGGCCCGCGGTGTCGACGAGCACCACGGGCCCCAGCGGCAGCAGCTCCATCGCCTTCTTGACGGGATCAGTGGTCGTGCCCGGCACGTGCGAGACGATGGAGACCGGCTGCCCGGCGATGGCGTTGAGGAGGCTGGACTTGCCCGCGTTGCGCCTCCCCATGAAGGCGATTCGGGCACGATCGCCTTCCGGCGTCGCGTTCATGCTTCTCGGCGCGTTGGATTCATTCACTCGTCCACCATTCCTCTCAAGTCTCTTCCTCGATCATCCGCGGAGCGTTCGCCCGTGGGCTTGTCATCATGACCCGTCGCGAGCTATTTCGCCGGAGCGACGGCCGCGCGGATGCGCTCGGCAAGGGCCGTCATGGCCGTGTCGATCTCGTCGGGCTTGGGCGCGTTTTTGAGCATGTTGCCGGAGGCGAACGCCGCGCCTTCGATGGAGATCGCGCCCGCGTCCTTGAAGGCCTTGTCCGCGCCTTCGAGGGCCGTGGCGCCCTTCCCGGAAGCTCCGCAGGCGATCGCCGAACCCACGAGGCCGGGCTTGGCCGCCACGACGTCCTTGAGCTTCGGGAACAGCGCCGTGAGCGGTTTCGGAAACGGGCCATTGTGGACTGCGCCGGCGAATACGACGGCGTCCGCCGCCTTCCGCTTGCCGTCTTCGGAGGCCTTCAGGCACGCCAGATCCGCGCACTCGTAGAACGGCACGACCGCCACGTCGCCGCCGATCGCCTTGAGCTTGGCCGCGAGCGCGTCGGTGAGCGTGTAGGTGTTGATCTCCTTCGAGGTCGCCCCGGTGATGGCATCAGCATGCTTGGGCTTTTCAGAGCCGGGCGCGACGCCCGCGCCCTGGATCACGACCACGCGGAATTGAGCCGGCGCCGCGGCGCCCTCCTGTGCGATGCCCGGCAGGGCGAGGGCGATGCAGGCGGTCGTGGCGAGAGTCTTCAGAATCGTCGTGCGCTTCATGTCTTTCGTGCCTTTCGTGTTGTCGCTCAGAATCCGTAGCGGACGCTGGCGTAGAGGTTGTTGGCGTCTTCGAACTGGCCGAAGAACGTGTCGCCGCGCTTGCCCAGGAAGACGTTCCCGCCGATTTCGACGGTCCAGTAGTCGTCGATCTTGTAGTTCGCGTTGGGACGCAGATACGCATCGTCGTCCGTGGGCGAATAGAAGAGGAACAGACCGAGCTTCAGGTTCTGGTTCATCAGCAGCTTGGTGAGGCGCACCGTGGCCACCTGGCGAAGTTCGTCCGCGGCGCGGGCGCCGGGAGGCAGCGAAGCCTTGTACGCATCGTAGTCGAGCATGTGCTCGACGTAGTACTGCAGGCCGCCCGTCAGATCGGGAACGATCTCGCGCTCGAATCCGACGAGGCCGCGGATCTCGCTGTTGCGGATGTAGGGGTCGTCGCCCTCGTCGTCGTCGGCCGAGCGATACCAGCCGCCTTCCGCGCTGAAGATTCCGCCGGCGGCGGGGCCGCGCGAGCTGGCGCCGAGCGCCTGCAGACGCGGATGGAGCGCGCGGCCCGTCTCGGGATCGGAGCCGCCAGGGCTCTTCCAGAAGCCGTCGTAGCCATACAGCGCCACTTCGTAGGCGCCGATGTCGCGGAAGAGACGCAGAGACCACTCGTCGTCCTCGAACCATTCATCGGGCTTGTCGGCGACCATCGGCGCGTCGCGCCCCGCCGTGCGCCCGAGCCCGGCGTTCCAGTAGGAGATGCGCCGACCGTCGATCCCGCGGTCGGCATCGAATCGCGGCACATAGACGACGTCGAGGTTCGCCACGTCGCTGAAGAACGCGGCCTTGAGCGCGTCGGACGGGGCCTTGAGATATTCGTCGTCGCGTCCGATGAAGAACGAGTTCCAGTCCTTCGGAAAGAGGTCGTTGATGAAGAGCTGATCGCCGGTGCCCCACGTGTTGATCTGGCGGCCGAGTTTCAGGTCGACAAACGATGCCGGACGCAGGAGCACGTTCGCCTGACGCAGATCGAGCCAGCCGTCGCCCGTCTCCAAGTCCACCGAATCGTCGTCGGCCACGGGATCGTAGACGAAGTCCGTCACGAGCTTGAACGCCGCGCCGTCGCCCGGCAGGTCGTAGCGCAACTGCAGGCGCGTCTCGCCGATCGAGGCGTCCTTCTGATGCGGATCGTCTTGCGTCCGGACGCCCGCGCGGATCTCCCAGAAACCGGCTAAGGATTCCGGAAGCACGCGGTTTGGAGCCGACTTGGCCGCCGCCGGCTCGGCGGCCGGCGCGCCCAGGCCCACCGGCAACGCAGGCGCGCCGCCGAGTCCCGCCGGCAGGGCAGGCGCACCGCCCAGGCCCGCAGGCAGAGCAGGCGCACCGCCCAGGCCCGCAGGCAGGGCAGGTTCCGCAACGGCCCAGGAGGCCATCAACGCCACGACGGCAAGGGGATAGGCTTTTCCTGGATCAAAGGTTTTCATGGCAGTCAGGGGGAGCTCAACGGGAAGTCTGGGTTGCGAGAAGACTCAAGACCCGTCTTCGCGCATGAGGGATCGACTGCTTTTGATGTTATGATTTTCCTCCGTTCCAGTCAAGCAAAGGCCGTTTGCCCTTGGGAAATGTATGTGTGTCAGGAAAATGACACGGTTTCGGATTTTGGCCGTTCGTGGTCATCCCACATCAAGAGATCATTCCTATTCCTGTTTTCCTGTTTTCCTAATTACGTTCTTTTTCAGCGGCTGCGGCGTGTGTTCGAGATGTGGAGATGAATCAGGAAAACACGAAAACAGGAAGAGACGGCAGCGGTGCCTGAGATTCTCTCGTTTGCAGTCGAATCACGACAACACATTCTCCGCCACATGCGCTACACTTTTCTTGACCGATTGACATGGGCCGCTGGACGGGTATACATTGTTAGTGGTTGAACATTGACCTTCCCGGCGGGACGCGTGCTGGATGCCGGGCTATTGTTGAAGAGACGAGATCGTTCACTGGAGTCGAGACTGACCATCAAATGAGAACAAAAACCCACTCAGGAGATCGCCGACACTTCGTTTGACGGGACGATCACGAGGGCGATGTCCCACATTGTTTGGGCGGCCGGCGAAGCATTGACCGACCCTATTCTCGAGTCTCAAAATGTGAATGCGGATTCTTCAGCGGCCATCGCCTCTTTCGTGGCTTCGTCCAAAGTCAACGGCCACGCCCGGTCGTACGTGATGTACTTCGGGCGCACCGGAAAGAAATGGAACCTTGAGTACTACAACCTCGCGTGGATCGAATAGAACAGTCAACCGCATCGTGGCCCCGGCCGTGGCTGTGGCCGAGGTCGAAGGTCGGCGCCGGGGCTAGCGCAACTGGGCGCGGGGCGGGTTGCGGAGGTAGCGCTCCGTGAAGAGGTCCTCGGTGATGCCGACGTTG
>JAAZAI010000360.1 GCA_012514445.1 Lentisphaerota bacterium | reverse complement strand
GCCGCCGCCGGGGCAACCCGTCGTAGCCGGGTTGGTACTCTGCTGCGGCGCACCGCGCGCACCCGCCACGGCTGGAGGGGTGCAATCCCTTGCGCCCGTGGCGGCGGCCAAGGAATTGCCGCCCACTGTCGCGACCCGGCCGGCGGGAAATGGCCGCCGAGCGTTTATTGTAATCTTGAACAGGAATTCAAGATTACAATCGTCGCGTCACCGACGCCACTCGCGCCGCGCCCAGAGCGAAGCGGCGGCTGTAGCCGGGGTCGCGGACCCCGGAATCGTCCGGCCTCGACGAGTTCGGCTACAGAGCTTGGTTGCGCGCGCCCGCCACGGCTGGAGGGGTGCAATCCCTTGCGCCCGCGGCGGCGGCCAAGGGCCTGGCCGCCCGACTCTGCCACGGGATCGCTCTCGCCAGACAGCGGCGGCTTGCCGGGACGGCTGCGTCCCACCTCGCTCTGGGTTCGAACCCTGCCACGCATGGCAATTAGGTAATTTTATTGCAATTTTAATTCAAAAACAGGATTGACGAACGGGAGCGAAAAGTCTAATATGGCCGTCCTTTCCTTTTAGGGGGATTAGCTCAGTTGGTTAGAGCACTTGCTTGACATGCAAGGGGTCACTGGTTCGAGTCCAGTATCTCCCACCATCGAGGCCGTGTGTTGCTACTGGCCGAACCCCCGCCGCGTTTCATCCTTTCCGCGGCGAGGGTTTTTTCTTTTCAGGAAAAGCGCATTGCATTGACGCCGAAGTTGTCATACAATGACACCGCATCTTGAAACCAGCCCGGAGGCGACCTGCGTCGTGGCGGGGGCTTGCCGTTCAGCAACCATTCCAAAGGGGGCACCCATGAGCTTGAACAAGTCGCGTACCATGCGGATCGACCTGATCCCCGAAATTTCGCCCGTTCCGCTGTCCGAAAGTCCCAAGACGGCCATCATTTCGCCCTCCAACGTGGCGAAGGCCCGCGAGCAGGCCGCCGCCCCGGCGCAGAACCGCGATCCCTATTCGGACCTCTTCCAGAACATCTACGACGCCGCCATCGTGACCGACCTGCGCGGACGCATCCGCGACGTCAATCCGCGCGCGATCGACGCGTTCTGGTACTCGCCCGACGACTTCAGCTTCAAGAACATCAAGGACATCATCGCCGGCTGCGACGACGAGCTCATCCGCACGCTCTACGACAACCTCAAGAACGAATGCTTCACCCTCATGCAGGCCTCCTGCATCCGCGGCGACGGCACCGCCTTTCCCGCCGAGGTCTCCGTGAGCCAGCTTCGTCTCTCCACGCCGCACCTGTGCTTCTTCATCCGCGACGAGACGGTCCGGCGCCAGGCGGACGAGATGCTGCTCACCGAGCACAACGCCCTCCAGAACGCGAGCAGCGCCATCGTCGTCGTCGACATGAGTTCCGTCATCGAGTACGCGAACCCCGCCACGGCGCGCCTCTGGGGCCGCCCTTCGGAGTCGGAACTCGTCGGCAGGCACCTTGGCGAAATGTTCCTCAACCACGACGACGCCGAGCGCATCGCCTCCTCACTCTCCGGCGAGCACTTCGAATCCACCGGCGTCGTCGTCGCCCTCCGCCAGGGAGGCGAACCCTTCCGCGTGGGCTTCAGCGCGGCCTGCAACCGCGATTCCGACGGCAACGTCGTCGGCGCCGTGCTCTCGTTCACGGACCTCACCGACGAGGATCGCGTCAAAACGGCCGAACGCGACGCCTCGCGCTTCCGCGACACGCTCAACCGTCTCGACGAATTCCGCAAGGTGCTGCACACCGGCGTCGGCGAGGTCTCCTCGCTCATCCACGACTTCTCGGCCGCCAAGATCGTCGCGGACGAAAAGGTCAAGCGTCGCGTCGCCAGCGCCGTGGACGCCTGCGACGGCATCAACGCCGTCCTCGCGGACATCGAGGAGCTCATCGCCCAGGCCAACGCCGCGAAGCCCGAGGCGGCCATCACGGTGTCTGAGCCCTGAGCGCCCGGACTTCCGTCTTCGGGCGGAAATCCCGGCGAAAGCCCGCCATGTCCGCGTCAACCGCCAAGACCGTTCCCCTCGTGATCCTCGCCGCCGGCCGGGGCCAGCGCCTCGGCTCGCTGACCGCGGCGCTGCCCAAGTGCCTCATCGACGTCGAGGGTCGCAGCCTGCTCGTCCGTCAGCTCGAGGCTGCGGCGCGCGTCCCCGGCCTCGGGCCCGTCGTGCTCGTGACGGGCTTTGCGCGCGATGTCGTGATGTCCCGCTGCGGCCGCGGCGTGGTGGAATGCCACAATCCGCGCTGGGCCGTCGCCAACAACATCGTCTCGCTCGCCGCCGCCGCCGGGGCGGGCTGGCTCGACGGCGGCTTCGCGCTGTTCAACTCCGACGTGCTCTTCCACCCCGGTATCCTCGATCGCCTGCTTGCCTTCCCCAGACCGTGCGCGCTGGCCGTCGACGACCGGCGATCACTCGGGGACGAGGAGATGAAGGTCGTCGCCGACCCCGACGGCCGCATCCGCGCCATCGCCAAGACGCTCGATCCCGCCGCTTCGCGCGGCGAGTACATCGGCCTCGCCAAGTTCGGGCCACAAGGCGCCGCGGCGGTCAAACGCGCGCTCGGCGATCTGATCGAGGCGGGACGCACCGGCGACTGGTACGAGGCGGCGTTCCAGTCCGTCTTCGAGCGCCTGCCGGTCTTCGCCTGTTCGACCGAGGGACTGCCCTGGACCGAAGTCGACACGCCCGCCGATCTCGAAGAGGCGCGCGGCCTCGCGGCGCGTGTGGAGGCCGTTCATGCCTGACAAACTGGCCTATTCGCGTTCGGTCAAGCCGGACGAGCCCGCGGTGATCACCGAACTCGTCGGCCGCCGGCTCGCGCACCCTTTCGCCGTTCTCGCCTTCAAACTGGGACTTTCCCCCAATGCCGTGACCGTCCTCGCCGGGCTTTGCTGGGTGGCGTCGACGCCGCTCGCCGTGTTCGCCGGTTGGCTCGTGGGCGGCGGGCGCCGGGACGCCGGCCTCGCCGTC
Source organism: Lentisphaerota bacterium (assembly GCA_012514445.1). Lineage (GTDB taxonomy): Bacteria > Verrucomicrobiota > Kiritimatiellia > RFP12 > UBA3636 > JAAZAI01. The sequence goes on along the minus strand of JAAZAI010000360.1, from coordinate 746 downwards.
TGGTTCCTGTGCGGCTTCCTCTGGAACGCCGGCTATGTGCTGGATCTGGCGGACGGCAGCCTCGCGCGCATGACCGGACGCGCCTCGCGCCGTGGGTTCTACCTGGACTACGTCTTCCATCTGCTCTTCAAGCCGGCGTTCCTCGCGTCGATCGGCGTCGGGCTCTTTCTCGCGCATGGCGGCGGCCTCGGCTGGCTGCTGCTCGCGGTGCTCTCCATCCCCGCGAACTGGAGCGCCTCCGCGAGCGCCGTCGAGCACGTGCTTTGCGAAGAGTTCGGCAAGGGGCGGCTGAAGCCTGGCGCTGGCGATCCGTCCGCGTTTCGCGCCCTGTGGCTGGGCGTCACCGAAATGAACGCCGCGGCGTCGCGCAAGCGGGCATCGGCCCTGGGGACGCTTCGGAACCTCGCGCTGGAGGTGTTCAGCTACTACGGGCAGTTCACCTTCTTCAGCGTCGCCGTCCTCGCGGACGTGCTGCTCGCCCGTGCGGTGGCGTTCTCGATGCCCGTCACCTCGGCCTGCTTCGCGGCGATGACCGCGGCGATGGCCGTGCGCACCCCGCTGCGCGTCCTGCGCGAATACCGCCGCATCGCGGCATCGGACAAGGGTTGACTCGCGGAAGGGAAATCGCTATAGTAGCGGGTCATGAGCACCAGAAACGCCAGCCTCGGCGGGGACATTCCCGGAATCGCGCGCCCTCAGGGGATGCGTGTCCTGGATCTTGTCGTCCTTGTCGTCGTACCCGGGGC
>JAAZAI010000042.1 GCA_012514445.1 Lentisphaerota bacterium | reverse complement strand
TCAAGGACCTGGCCATCACGCTGAAGGCCGGCATCCCCGCCACCGAGGCCGCCGCGGAGATTCCGGCGGTGATGCTCCGCTACGGGGCCTTCATCCAGACGGTCATCGACTTCCTCATCGTCGCCATTTCCGTCTTCATCTTGATCAAGGCGATCAACTCGATCCGTCGCAAGACCGAAGCGCTCGCCGCGAAATAGTCAGGAGTTTCCCATGAACACGGAAAATCCCGCTTCCACACTGCGGAAGCGTCGACACGTATTGCGCAAGGTCGTCGTCGCCCTTGTTCTTCTCGTCGCCGCGCTGCTGCTCTTCGTCCAGTTCGGACTCGGCTTCGCAGTCCGCAACGGCGCGAAGGCCGCCGGCCCCGCCGCGATCGGCACGCCGATCACGATCGGCTCGACCCACTTCCGCCCCCTCACCGGCACCATGGAACTCGGCGGACTCGTCGTCGGCGCACCCGAGGGCTTTATGGCGAACGTCTTCGAGATGGACAGCTTCCGGGTCGTCTTCGACCCCAAGTCGATCCTCTCGGACACGATCCTCATCAAGGAGATCGTCATCGCCGACCCGGTCGTCTCCTACGAACTCTCGGGGCTCAACCACAACATCGGCGCGATTCTCAAGAAACTCGAGGGCGCCGGCGACAAAGCGGACAAGCCTGAGGAGGAAGCCGACGGCAAGCCCGGAAAGAAGGTCGTCATCGAGCGATTCGTCTTCAAAGGCGCGAAAATCCGCGTCGCCTCGACCGCTCTCGGCGGCAAAGGCGCCGTCATTCCCATGCCCGCCATCGAACTGCACGACATCGGCAAAAAGAGCGGCGGCGCGACCTCCCTCGAGGTCTTGTCCGAAGTCCTGGGCTCCGTCGCCAAGGGCGTCCTCGGCGCGGTCAAGGACGCCGCGTTCGCCGTCGGCGGCATGGCGGTCGACGCCGTGGGCGCCGTGGGCGGCGCCGCGCTCGGCGCGGCGGACGCCGCAGGCAAGACGGCGGTGAAGGCCGCGGGGGCCGTCGGCGACGTCGCCATCGCCACCGCAGGCGCCGCGGGTAGCGCCACGCTCGATGCCGCCGGCGCGGTCGGCGGCGCGGCGGTCGACGCCGCAGGCGCGGTGGGCGGCGCGGCGATCGGGGGCGTAAAGGCCGTGGGCGGCGCCATCGGCGGTCTCTTCGGCGGCGCCTCCAAGACGAACGCGCCGGCCGAAGGCAAAGCGCCTGAAGCGGAAAAGCCCGCCGAGGCCCCCGCGAAATCCACCGGCGTCATGGCCGTCGGCGGCGCGGCCGTCGACACCGTCGCCGACGTCGGAGGCGCCGCCGTCAAGACGGTCGGCGCCGTGGGGGGCGCCACGCTCGACACCGCGGCCGCCGTGGGCGGCGCGGCCGTGGGCGGCGCCAAGGCGGTCGGCGGCGCAGCGGTCGGCGGCGTGAAGGCCGTGGGCGGCGCGGCGGTCGGCGGAGTCAAAGCCGTGGGCGGCGCCATCGGCGGCATCTTCGGCGGCGGCGACAAAGCCGCGACCAACGCCACCGAAGCCGCCAAGCCCGAATGATCCGGACTTGCGGCAGAATCCGCCGGACGGCGGAATTCGCACTCCTCTATCTGGGCGTGCCGGCTCTGCTCCGGCTCGCCCCGGAGATCGCCCGCGGAACCGGCGTCAAGCTCTACATCCCCGTCATCCCGGTCCTCGTGCTGATGGCGGCGGTCGTCTTGCTCTTCATGCTGCGCACCCGGCTCCTCCGCGCGGACGACCTCGGCGCGATTTCCGGTGCGACACGGCGCGACTGGGCGATCATGCTCGGCCGCTTCGTCTGCTTCGCGGCGGCGCTCTCCGCCGCGCTGCATCTCTACAAGCCGGAGGCGCTCCTGAAATTCCCCCGCGAACGAGCCGGCTTGTGGGGGCTGGTGATGCTGCTCTACCCTCTCGTGTCCGTCACGTCGCAAGGCATCATCTACCGGGCGTTCTACTCGCTCCGATACGCGTCACTCTTCCCCGTCGCCTTGCAGACACTCGTCGGCGCGGTCGTCTTCAGCTTCGCGCATCTGGCCTTCGCCAACGCCTTCGCGCTCGCCTTCACCTTCGTCGGCGGGATCTTCTTCCTCTCCTCCTACCGCCGCACAGGCTCGCTGCTCTTCTCGAACCTCGAGCACGCGCTCTACGGCGACTTCCTCTTCACCATCGGCTGGGGTGAGTACTTCTTCCACGCCGGCACCCTCAGGATGCTCTCGCAGCAATAACGCCATGTCCGTCCTCGTCGACTCGCACGTCCACATCTACCCGCACTACGACGCCGCGATGGCGCTCAGCGCCTTCGCGGCTCGCGTCCGCGACGCCGACGCCGCATGCGGCGTCATGATGCTCGCCGAACGCGAAGGCGTGGACCAGTTCGCCCGCTGGGCCGAGGGCGCGGCGCCCCCGGGCTACGCCGTCGCCCCGTCCGACGCCACGGCCCTCGTCCTGCGCAAGCCGGGCCAGCCCGACATCGTCATCGTGGCCGGCCGCCAGATCGCCTGCGCCGAGCGCGTCGAAATCCTCGCGCTCGCCACCCGCGCCACGTTCTGCGACGGGACGCCCGCGCATCAGGCCGTGGCGGAGTCCCTCGCCGCAGGCGCCCTGCCCGCGCTCGCCTGGGGCGTCGGCAAATGGCTCTTCAAACGCGCCGCCGTCGTCGCGGGGCTCCTCGACGCCTTTCCGTGCGCCGATCTCGCCATCGCCGACCCCTCCCTGCGACCCGTGTTCTGGCCGACGCCCCGCCCGATGGCGAAGGCGGCCGCCAGCGGGCGTCGCGTCCTCGCCGGCTCCGATCCCCTCCCCCCGAAGGGCGAAGCGGCGCGCATCGGCCAGTATGCCGACCTCGCGGCGACCGCGTCATTGGATTTCGCCGCGCCGCTGACGCCGCAGATCGCGGCCCTGCTCAGGGGCGCGCCGCTCCGCCCCGTCGGCCGCCGCGCCGGCCCGCTGGAGTTCCTCCGCAGGATGTCCGGCAACTGATCCTCTTTTCGAGGTTCGGGGCCGATCACGCCTCCGGCGGCAACTGCCGTCGATTTTTCCGATAGCTCCCGGGAGCGATTCCCGTCTCCCCGCGAAACGCCTTCGAGAGGGCGAACGGCGTTTCGTAGCCGACCCTGTACGCAATCTCCGCCAGCGAAAGCGAGGTGAAGGACAGCAACTCGCCCGTCTGCTCCACTCGCATCTTCCTGACCCAGCGCATGGGACTTGTGCCGTGGACTTCCAGGCACTTCCGGTGCAGTTGGGAAACGGAAAGGCCGGCGGCGCTTGCGAGGGCCTCGACGGTCCAGGCATGGCCCAAGTCGGCCTGGACGGCCTTCCAGGCCCGTGCGATCTCGCGGCGGGAACGCCGCCGCTCGGGGGGCTCCTCGTCGCAGAGTTCGCGCTCGAGCATCGCGGCGATCGCGCGGGCCAGCGGTTCGAGCACGCGATCGGCGTCGCCGCGCCGGCGGGATTGCTCGTCCATGAAAAGCTCCATCACGGCCCGCAACGCGCCGATGTCATGCAGCGGACGGCGCGCGGGAGCCGAATCGGGAAGGCCGCTCCAGGCGTGGTGCGAGGCAAGCAGGTGGAACCAGACGATGTTCCAGTGGCCCGACGATCGGTACAAGTGCGGCACGCCCGCGGGCAGGACGACCGTTTCGCCCCCGACCATCTTCCACTCGGCCTCCGGCGTGGTGAACGAAGCCGATCCCGCCTCGCAAAAGAGCACGACGTGGAAGTCGGGATGGATGCGGCCGATGGTGTAGGGCGGCGCCAGTTTGCTGATGCCCGCGCTCTGGATGCCGCAGGCGTTCAAAATGGCCGCTCCCGTCTCAGAGGCGGCGAGGAAGCGTTCCCGGCAACGGTTCGGGATGAGGATCGTGTTGGTGATCGCAGGGTTCATCGGACGAAAAATTCCACGCCTCGTCTGGACGGATCGATTGGACGGCTCACCTGGACGCAGGACAAACTAGCACAAAGCCGGGCTCCATGCAAGGCGTGGAGGGGTTGACTCCGACGCCATTTTCCGATACCCTTCCCCGACATCTTTCCTCGACCCCCTTGGGGCGCCCCCGATACCCGCGCAAATTTTAAACGGCAAAAACCATGCGCCTTGTCCTCTATAATATCCGATACGCGACCGGCAGACGCATTGCGCGCGCTTGGATGGACATCCTCCGCCGCACGGACGACCACT
>JAAZAI010000041.1 GCA_012514445.1 Lentisphaerota bacterium | reverse complement strand
GTTGTTGACATCCCCTGTGACTACGATGGTGAGATGGGCGTTCCGATCACGTTCCTGGACAAGTACAACCCGGAGCAGTTCGAGATCGTCGGCGCCAGCCGCTTTCTCGGGCGTCCGATGTCTGAAATCGCGCCGAAGGGGACGTTCGTCGCCGGGGGCGTGCGGTTCTACCTCCCGAACGGGGACGGCACCTATCGGCGTCTCTACGACCGGATCGTGATCCGGCGGAAAGGATCGGCGTCTTGAAAATCGATCTGCATGAAATCACCGTCCGCGACGTGGCCGAGGGGTATGTCGACAACGCCGAGGAGGGCGTCGTCGGCTACGGCGGGCGGCTGAACATCCGTCCGAAGTACCAGCGGGAGTTCGTCTACGACGTGAAGAAGCGCGATGCCGTCCTGGAGACCATCCGCAAGGGATTTCCGCTGAACGTCATGTACTGGGTGAAAAACCCGGACGGCACGTTCGAAGTGCTGGACGGGCAGCAGCGCACGATCAGCTTCTGCCAGTACGTGAAGGGCGACTTCTCCATCGACAACCGCGCCTTCCACAACCTCACAAACACCGAGCGCGAGCAGATCCTGGACTACCGGCTGATGGTCTACTTCTGCGAGGGGAACGACCAGGAGAAGCTGGACTGGTTCAAGATCATCAACATCGCGGGCGAGCGGCTCTTCGACCAGGAGCTGCGCAACGCCGTCTACACGGGGCCCTGGCTGACGCACGCCAAGTCGATCTTCAGCAAGAGCAACTGCGCGGCCTACCTGCTCGCGAAGGACTACGTGACCGGCTCGCCGATCCGGCAGGACATTCTGGAGACCGCGCTCGCCTGGAAGAACAAGGGCGAAATCGAAGCCTACATGTCGGCCCATCAGCACGACCCGAACGCGAACGAGCTGTGGATGTATTTCAAGGGCGTGATCGACTGGGCGAAGCTCACCTTCCCGAAATACCGCAAGGAGATGAAGGGCGTCGAATGGGGCGGACTGTACGACCGGTTCGGCGGCGGGACCTTCGACACGGCGGCGCTGGAGCGGGAAGTCGAAGCGCTGATGCTCGACGACGACGTGACGAACAAGCGAGGCGTCTATCCCTACGTCCTGACCCGCGAGCAGCGGCATCTGAACCTCCGCGTCTTCACCCCGGCGCAGAAGCGCGAAGCCTACGAGCGGCAGAAGGGGCTGTGCAAGAAGTGCCGCAAGCCCTTCGACCTGGACGGCATGGAGGCGGACCACGCCACGCCCTGGATCGAAGGCGGCAAGACGCTCCCGAAGAACTGCCAGATGCTCTGCCGCGACTGCAACCGCCGCAAAGGCGCGCGGTAGAACTGTGCCTTTTGCAGGGCGGGGCAAGGAGAAAAGCGCGACTATTCCTGTGCATCACCAATCCCAGAGGGATAGCTTCCATTTGCCGTCATGCCAGATGGCTGGCAGGACGTCGAACGACCAAAAGGGTTGCTTGATTCTACGCGCGGTTGGGATAAGCACCCATAGATTTGTTCCGCCGGGGCCCCAGTCGAGATAAGTGAATCCCAGAATGCTGGGGCGAAAGAAATCTTGGCCTGCAATGCTGCGAATTTGGTCATCCGCGCTGTCTAGGTAGTTCTGCGGGGTGGCGTCTTTCATCAGAACATAATCGGACACCTGGTTCGAGGAAATGTTGGCGAAGGCCGGAGACGAGATGAAATCGACGAAGGCATCGGCCGCCTGCACCTGGGCGAGATGGTTGGTCTTGAAGTCGAGTCCGTCCTCATACTTCCGAATGACAATGGACGGTACTATCAACGACAGTTGACCTACCGAGTTCGTAACGATGTCTTCGGGCACGTCGATGCTCGTCCGGTCGTAACAATAAGGCCCCATGAAGACATCCGCCCGTATATACGATCCGTGTCGCACGGGCAGATTCGGCTCGAACGTCACATTCGTGCTCCACGCCTCGTAGCAGCGCTGGACGTCCGCGACGATGAAGTCGCGAAGCGGAGCCGGCGTGGAGGCGTCCTCGAAGACGACGTCAAAGTGATTTGTTCCCACAACAACATCGTATGCAGAGGCGTTCAATGCCAGCATGGCGATCAGAATCAACGTGGCGATGTTTTTCTTGTTCATCAGGGGGCTCCGGGTTGCGTGCCCGTCGGCAGGACGGGGCGTTTTGAGATGTAATGGTCGATGTGTTGGCCTTTGTAGATACGTCCTCATCGAGGTCGCCGACCGGGATGCGTGAAAGGTTCCGGGTGTTGACCTTCGCGTGGTCGAAGCCGATGTAGACGCGCTCGGGGGCTCCGCAGGTCGCGGGCATGTTGGTCGGGATGTGCCACTCGTTTTCGTAGACACTCATGACCAGAGGCGGCGTGGTGCAATCGTAGACGTTGAGCAAGGCGACCGCGTGCGTCGTCCGGGATGTCGCCCACCGATTGCGTTTGCACGCCACCGTGCATTTCACTTCGTACGTTCCAGGCTGGAAATTGGCGACGGAGACGAGGTTGGTCATCGTGTCGCCGGTGACGCCGGAGGGCTCGCTGCTCCATGCGAAGCCAACGGTGTGATCCGACTTCGCCTTGTCGCATACGAACGTCACCGGCCCGGAATGCACCCGGCAGGCCGACGAGACAAGACCATCAACCTTGCAGGCGTGGCTTTCGACGAGAACGCCGCAGGCGG
>JAAZAI010000359.1 GCA_012514445.1 Lentisphaerota bacterium | reverse complement strand
TCAAGGAAAACCGCCTGTGGAGCGACAAGGTCAACACCTGGTCCGTCCCCACGACGTTCGCGCTCGTGCTCATCGTGCCGGTGATCCTCCTCGTCGCCTACGCGATCACCTACAATAGCTGCAACGCCATCGAAAACGAACTCGGCGTCCAGGAGAACGTCCAGACCGCGCTGATGCGAGAGCTCCAGCTCGAAGAGTCCAAGTGGAAGGCCATGCAAACCCCCGCCAACCTCGAGCGGCGCCTGCTCAGCCACGGCATGGCCATGACCTCCCCGATGAGCGGCCAGCGCGTCGCCATGTCCGGCCGCGCCTCCCAGGGCGCCGCCGGAGAAACCCCCGTCGTCGCCGCCAACTAGCCGCACGCCCGGGAGCGAAACATGGACGCCCCCTTCAACCCGACCCGCCGGACGCCCCCTCGACGGAGCCCGCCCCTGCGAGCCGCCGCCGCGCTTTGGCGGGGGTTCGCACGCATCGCCGCGCCCCTCCACCGCGCCTACACCGCCCTCTTGTTTCGCGGACGGACGTGGATCGTCCTCAGCGCGATCGCCACCACGGGGCTCTTCGGCGCCGTCGCCTTCAAACTCTACCAGATGCAGGTCGTCGCCCCCCGCGACCAGCCCGCCGTCGGCAGCAACCGCCAGATCGAGTACTTCGCCGAACCCCGCGCCCGGCGCGGCGCCATCTACGACCGCCACGGCGCCGACCACCCCCTCGCCATCTCCGTCGCCTCCTGGATCGTCTTCGCCGACGCCCAGGAGATCACCGACGAGACACGCCCCGAGATCTACCGGCGCCTCGCCGCCCTCGGCGCCTTCGACGAGGAGCGGCTCTTCGACGCCCTCGCCAAGACCCGGGGGCGCTACAACGTCTTCGGCGAAATCATGGACGAGGACGTCCGCCGCCAGATCAAGGGCGACCCGCTCCTCGCCCGCTGCATCGGCTGCGACGAAGTCCTCAAGCGCGTCTACCCCCTCGGCAGCCAGATGTGCCACGTCGTCGGCGTCGTCAACGCCGAAGGCGTCGGCGCCGACGGCCTCGAGATGACCCTCGACAAGTACCTCGCCGGCAAGAACGGCTTCATCCACAGCCTCAAGGACAACGCCCGCCGCGAAATCCCCTCCAAGCGCGACCTCGACATCCCGCCCGTCGACGGCGCCGACGTCTACCTCGCCCTCGACCAGAGCATCCAGCACTTCGCCGAGACCGCGCTCGACGAGGCCATGGCCGAGACCGCCGCGCGCGCCGCGTGGACGATCGTGATGGACGTGAAGACCGGCGACGTCCTCGCCATGGCCTCCCGTCCGAATTTCGATCCGTATCAATATGGATCGTCGGATCCTTTCAGCAAATGGAATCGCGCCATCTTCACGAACTACGAGCCCGGCTCGACGATGAAGGGCTTCACCTTCGCCGCGGGCATCAACGAAGGCGCCTTCCAAACCAACTCGCTCGTCAACTGCGACAACGTCGCCTACGCCGGCCGCCTCCTCAGCGACCACGTCCGCGGCGACATCACCCTCACCGTCGCCACGCAGAAGTCCAGCAACCGCGGCGCCTCCCGCGTGGCCATGGCCCTCGGACGCTACACGATGGAGTCGTACTTCCAGAGGTTCGGCTTCGGCCGCAGGACGCGCATCGCCCTCCCAGGAGAGGCCACCGGCATCATGCCTTCCGCCCGCAAGTGGTCCGAACTCCAGTCCATCCGCGTCGCCATCGGCCAGGGCGTCGCCGTCACCGGCATCCAGATGGTCTCCGCCTACGCCGCCATCGCCAACAAGGGCGTGCTCATGCAGCCCAACATCGTCTCCCGGATCGTCGGCTCCGACGGCGAGACGATCCTCCAGAACAAGCCGACGCCCATCGGCCGCCCCATCACCGAGAAGACCGCCGCGGACCTCGTCTTCATGCTCTGCACCGTCACGCAAAAGGGCGGCACCGGCCGCCGCGCGCGCTTCCCCGGCTACGAGGTCGCCGGCAAGACCGGCACCGCGCAGATCGCCATCCCCGGCGGCTACTCCGCCACGGACTACACCGCGTCGTTCGTCGGCTTCTTCCCCGCGCGCGACCCGCGAATCTGCATTCTCGTCGTGCTCGAGGCGCCAAAACCCAACTACCACGGCGGCACCGTCGCCGCACCCGTCTTCGCCAAGATCGGCGCCGCCACCGCCCGCTATCTCGAGATCCCGCCCGACCATCCGGACGAGATCATCGAATAGTTTCGAGCACCTCGCCCACGAGGAACAACGAGCCGCAGACCACCACCGGCTCCCCCGACGCGAGCGCGTCGGCCTTCGCCGCGGCCAGCCCCTCCGCGAGGCTCGCGCAGGGTTCAGCCGCGAGGCCATGCCGCCGCGCGATCGCCGCCAGCGCCGCCGGCGCCGCCGAACGCGGATTGCGCAGGGGCACGGTCCACACCCTGCCGCAGACCGGCGCGACCGTGCGGAAGAACCCCTCCGAGTCCTTGTCCGCGCACTGCCCCACCACGAAGCGCAGACGCCGGCCGCAGCCCGCATCCCGCAGCGCCCGCACCAGCGCCGCCGCCCCGTCGGGATTGTGCGCGCCGTCGATCAACGTGTCCGGCGCGCCGCCGATGCACTGGAAACGCCCGGGCCATTCCGCCGCCGCAAGCCCCTTGACGACCGTCTTGCGCTCGAACGCGAACGTCAGCGCATCCCCAGCCGCCTCGATGGCCGCCACGGCCGTGGCGACGTTTTCGAGCTGATACGACGCCGCCAGCGCGATCGGCACCGTGCCGTAGTCCTCTGCAGCACTCGCGACCACGAGCTTCTGCACATGAAGATCCCCCGAGATGCGGCGCACGGACACGGCCTCGTCCGCGCGCACCAGGCGCGATCCGCGCGCCTTCGCCGTCTGCGCGACGGCCGCAAGCGCCTCGTCCGGCATCGCGCCGCACACGACCGGCACGCCCGGCTTCACGATCCCCGCCTTCTCCAGAGCGATCTTCTCGAGCGTGTCGCCGAGATACTCAGTGTGGTCGAGGCCGATGCGCGTGATGACGCTCACAAGCGGACGCAGCACGTTGGTGGCGTCCAGCCGCCCGCCCATCCCCGTTTCGATCGCGGCGATGTGCACACCCTGCCGCGAGAACCAGAGCAGCCCGAGCGCCGTCATGCACTCGAAGAACGTCGGCGCGGGACCACCGTCCTTCTCGACGCCTGTCGCGGCGTCTTCGACTTCCGCAAGCAGCGCTTCGAGCGCGCCGTCCGGTATGTCCGCGCCGTCGATCTTGAACCGCTCGTTGAGCTTCACGAGATGCGGGGAGGTGTAGAGGCCGGTTTTGAATCCCGCCGTCTTCAGCACCGAAGCGACGAGCGACGAGACCGAGCCCTTGCCGTTCGTCCCCGCGATGTGCACCACGCCGAGGCCGCGCTCGGGATGGCCGAGGCGTTCGAGCAATGCGAGCGTCGTCTCGAGTCCGGGTTTGATCCCGAACGTGCGCCGCGCGTAAATCCGTTCGATTCGTTCCTGATTTGTCATTGCCCCTAGAATACACCGTCTTCCCGCGAACGTCAAAGCCCGCCTCCAGATCGATACTCCCCTCCGATCGACACTCCCCTCCAGATCCTACGAGAATCCTCCGCAAATCCCTCCCATTTCTCTTCATTATAGGCGTGCAACTTTCTCAAGAGTTCAAAAATTCGCTTTTTTGTAATCTTGAGAAAACTTCAATATTACAATAATCGTGCTTTCTTGGCCGTGCACGAATATGGTGCAATTCGGCCCCCTCAGCTCATCAGAATATGCTCGGCGAGCGCCGCCGCGGGGCGAAGCGATGTAATATCGAGGGTTGTTCGAGATTTCAATGCTCGAATGAGCTGGACTTGAAAAAGCTTCAAGAGACAAGATTACAATGTGGCAGGGTTGGGACGATGCCTACGCATGCATTCAAATCGTACATCGTCGCAAGAGATTCGGATGTACGTGGGTGCGCATGAGCACGGAAAGCCGATACAATCAGCACGCCTTGCAGGCTGGACTACGATTGCATCGCTGACGCTTCATCAATCATTTGGGTCGCCTGCGTCTCGGGGATCGTTTCGACGGCACGCAACCGGCGCTCGATGGCGCGCGAGCGGACGCCGGCGCTGTCGATGTCCTTGCTCGCCAGTTCCAGCCGCGCCTTCGTCCGCTCAAGCACTTCCCCAAAACGGCTGAACTCGGTGCGGACCGCGCCGAGCAGCTCCCAGATTTCGCTTGTGCGCCGCTCCACCGCGAGGCTGCGGAAGCCCATCTGCAAACTACCCAGGAAGGCCGAGATGGTCGTCGGGCCCGCGATCGTGACGCGAAATTCGCGCTGGATGGATTCGAAGAGCCCGCCGATCCTGAGCACCTCGGCGTAGAGCCCTTCGAAGGGGAGGAACAGGATCGCAAAATCGGTCGTCTGCGGCGGATCGACGTACTTCGAGCGGATGTCGCGCGCGAAGACGCGGATGCTCTGCTCCAGCGCCTTGCGGCCGCGCTCGACCTCGGCGGCGTCGCCGGTCTCGTAGGCGTCCATGAGCGCTTCGTAGCTCTGCGTGGGGAACTTGGCGTCGATCGGCAGCCAGAGGATCTTCCGCGCGTCGGCCTTGTCCGGGAGCCGAACGGCGAATTCCACGCGGTCGTCGCTGCCGCGCTTGGTCTTCACGTTCTGGTCGTACTGCCCCGGGGCGAGCATCTGCTCCAGAAGCGCCGCAAGCTGGCATTCGCCCAGGACGCCCTTGGTCTTCACGTTCGAGAGCACCTTCTTCAAGTCGCCGACGCCCGTGGCGAGCGTCTGCATTTCGCCGAGGCCCTGCTGGACGCGCTCGAGCCGTTCGCTGACGAGCTTGAACGATTCGCCGAGGCGCGTCTCGAGCGTGTGGTGAAGCTTCTCGTCGACCGTTTCGCGCATCTTCTCGAGCTTGGCGCTGTTGTCCGCCTGGATCGCCTGGAGCCGGCGGTCCATGCCTTCGCGCATCGCCTCGAGGCGGACTTCGGTCCTGGCCGTGAGGTGTTCCTGCTTCTGCAGGATCGCGTCGAGACGCTGTCCCTGCGCGTCGCCGAAATCGCGGAAAACCCGGGCGAAGGAATCCTGGAAGCCGCGCAGCGAACGGGCCAGTTCGTCGCGGTCGTCCTTGGCCGATCTCGCGGTCTCCTGGCGGCTGCGGCCGAGTTCGTCGCGCAACCATGTTCGGTCGCGTTCCAGATCCTGTTCGAGGCGGTCCAGCCGCATGCAAATGCGCCCGTGCGCGCCTCCCGCGCGGAACAGCAGCGCCACCGCGAGGAGCACGAGCAGGCCGAGAAGGCCCAGCACGATCCAGGGCATCCAAAGTTCAATCATGGCCGCGACTTCTCTTTCGCGCCGTCCGCGCAGGCGATCACGACGGCCGCCAGGGCGTCCGCGGCGTCGGGCCGGGCCCGCGCGAGGAGCGCGGCGCGCATCGCGGCGCGTGCCGCCGCGTCGCCCCGGATGCGGCGCACCGAGGCGGCGAGGGTTTCCGGCGTGGCGGCGTCCTGCGACATCGTCTCGCACGCGCCCAGCGCCCGCATCGCCTTCGCATTGGCGGTCTGGTGGTCGTTGGCGAGCTTCGGCAGGGGGATCAGCAACGCCGGCACGCCGCAGAGGCAGAGTTCGAAGCACGACGCAGCGCCCGCGCGCGAAATGCAGAAGTCCGCGGCGGCGTAGAGCGCGCCCATGCTGTCCGAGAAGCCGACGACCTTGACGGGGATGTTGCGGACGTCGGCGTAGGCCTTCTTCACCTCGGCCTCGTTTCCACGCCCGGCCAAATGGATAAAACGCAGCGCGGCGGCCTGCTCCGGTTCGGCGTCAAGGATCGCCACCGCGCCGGCGACGGCCTGGTTGACGGCGCGGGAGCCCTGGCTGCCGCCCATGACGAGCACGGTGAAGCGGGCGGGGGCGGCGAAGTCCCCCGCCGCCGCGCCGGCGATGCCGGGACGGACGGGCAGGCCGGTGTTCGCGACCGCGACAGATTTGGGCAGGTGGCGCGCCGCCTCGTCGAAGGCGATGCAGACCTTGACGGACAGGCGGCTGAGGGCGGCCACCGCCTTGCCGGGGATGGCGTTCGCCTCGTGGAGCACGACGGGAATGCGCAGCAGCCGCGCGGCGAGCACCGGCGGGAACGACGTGTAGGAGCCCATGGCCAACAGGACCGCCGGGCGGAAGCGGCGCAGCGCCGCGAAGGCCGAGAAGCAGGCTCGCGCCATCGACAGGAACGAGGCGGGACGGCGCCAGCTCAGGCGCGGAATCGCCACGCGCAGCACCGCGCCGTCCCAGCCGGCCGGCGCCTCGCCTTCCACGCTGCGGCCGGAAAGGACGAGCGCGACCTCGTGCCCCTTCGCGCGCATCGCCAGGGCGGCCGCGACGCCGGGGAAGACGTGGCCTCCCGTTCCGCCGCAAGTGACGGCTATGCGCATGTCATGCCTCAGGTGTTGCGCCGGGGTTTCCCTCGGCCGACTTCGTCGCCAGCAGTTTCAGGCCGTCGGACTTCTCCCATTCCGCGAGCTTGCCGGAGATGAACGCCACGCTCCTCCGCTGGATTTCGGCCTGCCCGAGTTCGCACGGCAGCACGGGGCCGCAGGCGATGCGCACCGGACTTTCGGGGTGGATGGACGCGAAGAGATCGCGATGCCACCGGCCGATACGGATGAAGTCGGTGCTCACCGCGATCGGCACGACCGGCGCCTTCACATGGAGCGCGAGTTTCGTGCCGAGCGTATTGAACGTCGCCGGATCGAACTGGCGATGGCGCGTCCCTTGCGGAAAGACCAAGGCGGAACGCCCCGCGCGGATGCCTTCAGCCCCTTCCTTCATCACCTTGCGCAGATCCTCGATCGGATTCTTGCGCAGGACCCGGATCGGCGAGACCGCCCGGACCACCGAGCCGAAGAAGGGATAGTGGGCCAGAGGCTCCTTGAGGACGATGATCAGCCCGGGCCAGGTCATCAGAATCGGCGGCAGCAGATACGTTTCAAGGGCGCTGACGTGGTTCGAGACCCAGACGACCTTCTCGCGCAGATCGGAGATCCCGCGAAAGCCCTCGACCTCGACATAGCCGCCGATGCGTTCGACGAGATGGATCACACGTACGCCGAACTCGGACCATTCCTTGTCCATGAAGCCGGGGCGGCGCGACTGGATGTTGCCGCGCACGAAGATCTCGGCCATGAACGCGTCGAAGATCGGCGTGGCGAGGAACGAGGGAAGGTGATGACGCCAGATGCCCCGGGGCGAGGCGTAATGACCAGTTTCCTTGAGTTGAGCCTGGAACGATTTGGCGTCCATCGACCCTCCGGTGCCGCTAGCGCGACCAGTTGCCAACGATGACGTTGGATCGCCTCCGGCCATCGGAATGCACGATGACGAACGCCGCCTTGCAGGGATTCGGCACACCGGCCAGCGACCAGCCCTCGTAACCGTGGAAGATGTTCTCGAAGCCGCGAGAGTTGCGGCTGGAGGAGATCCAGTCGAACTTGCCGCCGACCCACGATCCATCGGTTTTCTGAACGAAAAGGCATGCCAGGGCGCCAATCTGACCGCTGGAAAACCCCCAGGCGGACAGGTTGTTGTCGTAGCGGAACGACAAGCCGCCCTTCGAGAAGCTCAAGCCCGAGATGTTGACGCCCGAATGGGAGGCCCCTCTCCCGCTGAAGCCTCCGTAACGGTAGTCCAGGGAACTGTGCGGCACCGCGTCGGCATAGGCGTCCACGCCGGGAACGCCGCCCGTGGAGCCATTCGACGGCGCGCTGGGTTCGTCGGACGTTGGCGAGGGTTCTGGTGCCGCGTTTTGCTGGGGCGCCGCGTTTTGATTGGAGACTCCGTTCCAGGAGACGTCGGGATTCGGATCTGCGTTTTCACAGCCTGCGGTCAAGACCGCGAGCAGGCAGATGGTGGCGATGGAGGAGACGCTGGCGAGTTTGATCGTGTTTTTTCTGGTCATGCGCGTTCGAGTGGGGGTTGTTGTTTTGGGAGCAGCTCCCGTTGGACGGATGACGACTCCTGACTTTCGCCAGCAGCCTTCGGTGGACGTTTAATTATAAGCAAAAGCAAGCCGAGAAAGCAAGCCGAGACTCCGCCTGACTACGACTGACTACGAAACGAGGGTTTCAAGCGCGCACAACTTACTGTCGTGCAACGCCTGAAACCCAAACCCCTTCACCTCCGCGGCGCTATTTGTACTTCGGCAGCAGGTCGCCATGCTCCTCGATCAGCGCGTCGCACATCGCGACGATGTCGTCGAGGCTCAGCTCGGCCGACGTGTGAGGATCGAGCATCGCGGCGTGGTAGACGTGCTCGCGCTTGCGCGTGAGCGCCGCCTCGATCGCCGCGAGATGCACGTTGATGTTCGTCATGTTCAACGCCGCGCACTGCACCGGCAGCGCGCCGACATACGTGCCCTGCACGCCGTTCGAATCGACGAGGCAGGGGACTTCGACCACGGCGTCCGCGGGGAGGTTGGTGATGAAGCCGTGGTTGAGCACGTTGCCGCCGATCTGGAACGGCACGTCCGTGACGATCGCCTCCATGATGCCCGAGCCGTATTCATGCGAGCGCGTGTGCGAAAGGCTGGGGTTCTCGCAGATCTCCTTGTACTGGCGCTTCCACCCCGCGATCTGGTTGACGCAGCGGCGGGGATATTCATCGAGCGGAATGTTGTATTCGGCGACGAGCTTCGGATAGCTCTTCTTGATCCAGTACGGCATGTACTCGGCGTTGTGCTCGCTCGATTCGGTGACGTAGTAGCCGAACTTGCGCATGATCTCGAGACGGACCATGTTCCCGCTCTTCTCCTTCTTGTCCTTCGCCTTGCGCCAGGCGTCGAGCTTTTCGGAAGCCAAGGCCTTGATCTCGGGGTACAGGTCGCGGCCGTTCAACGTGATCTCGAGCAGCCATCCCATGTGGTTGATGCCGGCGACCTTCTGGCGCAGCCCGGCGCGCTCGCCCTCGCCTTTGTAGAGGTCGAGCGTGTCGAGCAGGCTCGTGGCGCAGCACTGCACGGAGTGGCAGAGTCCCACGGTCTTGACGCCGGTGCCGCGCAGCATCGCGCCGGTGAGCATGGACATCGGGTTCGTGTAGTTGAGCAGCCAGGCGTCGGGACAGACCTTCTCCATCTCCGCGCCGAAGTCCATCATCACGGGGATCGTGCGCAGGGCTCGGAAGACGCCCCCGATGCCCAGCGTGTCCGCGATCGTCTGGCGCAGGCCGAAGCGCTTGGGAACCTCGAAGTCCGTGATCGTGGCGGGGTCGTAGCCGCCGACCTGGATGGCGTTGACCACGAAGGCCGCGCCCTTGAGCGCCTTCTTGCGGTTGGGCACCCCGAGATAGGTCTTGATCGTGGCGCGGTTGCCGTTGATGTTCTTGTTGAGCGTCCGCAGCATCAGCTCGGACTGCTTCAGGCGCGTCTCGTCGATGTCGTAGAGCGCGATTTCGGAGTCCTTGAGCGGTTCGCGGCACATCACGTCCCCCAGGACGTTCTTGGCGAAGACGGTGCTGCCGGCACCCATGAATGCGATTTTGGCCATGATCGTGATCCTTGATTGTGTTGTTCCGCACCCGATGTGCGGTTGCCTGGAAATGATAGACCGGCACCGACCGCCACGTCAACATGAGCTTCATGCTTTTCAAGGTAGTTTTGTGCTGTTTTCCTTGCCAAAGGCGTCTGGCCATGCGACAATCACCGCGTTTTTCCACGAAAGGACGGTCATGGGCGACGCGCTTTCCGATCTTCCCCTGCGACACACCGTGTTCTTCCGACCCGATGCCGGAGCGGAGGGACTCTCGACGCTGCTCGACGACGCCGGCCACGAAATCCGCCGCCCTGGCGACGACTACTCGTGGGACGGCCTCAAGCGCGGCGCCGACGAACATTTCATCTGGCAGTACACCCTCGCGGGGCGCGGTCGCGTGCGGATCGGCAAGGCCGAGCAGGACGTGCTGCCCGGAGAGGCGATGCTCCTCGGGGTCCCCGAGGACCACCGCTATTGGCTGCCGGACGATTCGGAGCGCTGGGAATTCCTCTACGTGACGCTCTCCGGCGCCGAAGCCGTGCGCCTCGGGCTCGAAGCGCGCAACCGCCTCGGACCCGTGGTCCGCCATGCCGCGCACGCCCCCGTCGTCCGCGCCGCCGCCGCCATCCTCTCGGGCGGTCTGGAAGGCCGCATCAAGACGCGCTACGAGACGAGCGCGCGCGCCTACGGGTTCCTCATGGACCTGATGGGCGAGTCCAACGCGACCCTGCGCGGTCGGAAGACCTTCCCGATCGAACGCGCGCAAGAGTACTGCATGGCCCACCTCGCCGAGCCGATCTCCGTCGAGGATCTCGCCCGCGCGGCCGACCTCAGCCGTTGGCATTTCTCGCGCCGTTTCCTCGCCGCGACGGGTGTCGCGCCGCATCAGTACATCCTCGACGCGCGCATGGCGCTCGCCGTCTACCTCCTGCGCAACACCCGCCTCGCCGTCAAGGAGGTGGCGCACCGCTGCGGCTATGAAGACCCCAGCTACTTCTGCAAGGTCTTCAAGACCTCGCAAGGCGCCGCCCCCGGCGAATTCAGGGGTTGAAGCCGGCCGGCGTTCGGCGGGGCGCCCTGCCCTCAGCAATTCGCAATATGGCCGGGAACCAGGGAAACGGCGCGCTCGGAGATCGCGCCC
>JAAZAI010000358.1 GCA_012514445.1 Lentisphaerota bacterium | reverse complement strand
TCAAGCTCGACACGGCACCGGTCCAGCTCTACAAGAGCGCCAACCAGGTGAAGAACTTCTGCGAGTGCGTCGAGACGCGAAAACCGACGATCTCGCCGGCTTCGGTCGGTGGCCGCAGCTGCACGCTCTGCCTGCTCTGCAACATGAGCTACCAGTACGACACCGGCTTCGACTGGGACGGCGCGAAGATGGATTTCGCGGACGGCTCCAAGATCCGTCTGCCGCTTGCGCGCGCGGACTGCCGTGGCTGGGACATCGTCGTCTGATGGTCGGAGCGGCGGGATTTGAACCCACGACCCTCTGCGCCCAAGGCAGATGCGCTACCAGGCTGCGCTACGCTCCGTTTCATTGCAGATGTCGAGCGAGTATACCCCAATACCGCCATCCGATTCAATCACGAATGCGTGTGCGCAAGTAATCGGGGCGCATGTAATCGGTCATTCGCAGAGGTTCGGCAAATGTCGGGTGCCAATCGCGCGAAGTGAGTGGTGCGTAGCGAGTAGGGAGGAGTTGTGGCTGGAGACACCCCAGACCCCGTTGAACCTTTTCGTGTTTCGCGTCGCTGCGGCGTCCCCGCCGCAGACCGCACGCGGCGAGACGCCGAGTCCACTCCCACAGGTCTAAACCGGGGTCTGGGGCAGAGCCCCGGCGGAAACTACGCACTCCTCCCTTGCCTAACGAATCGTGATCAGGGTGAGAAGCCCGGTCACAACCAACGAGCCGCCGCCCAGGCTGTCCGTCACGAAGCCTTCCGTGAACACCGATGATCCATTCGCATAGGTTCCCGACGCGGCGCTCCGCCCGGTCGCGCCACCGTTGCCGCCGTAGGCGAGAATGGAATTCGCCGAGAAACCCAGTGTCGTCGCCTCGGTCAGAACGATCGCGATGCGGCCGCCAGAAGCGCCATACCCGGAATCAGTCCCCTGCGAAGCGGACGCGGTGATTTTTCCGCTACCCGACAACGAACTCCCACGGATGTAGATCGAACCTCCCGCACCGCTGGAACCATCGTCGTAGCTGTTCGTTGTCTCATAGGAGTTCGCCGTGATGGTGCCGTTGACCTCCACCGCGCCGACGACCTCGAGCCAGACGGCTCCGCCGCCGGCATAATTGGCGCCACCCGCCCCGATGTCCTCGGGCGCATACACGTTGCCGTAAACTTTGGTGAAGTCGCCACGGGCTCCGCCATGCACGCCCAGTTGCCCTCCCGAGGGATATTTGCCCTGCGCATACCCCATGTAGCGAACGTTGATGCTGCCGGACGATCCAATCGAGAGGTCGCCTCCAATCGTCGAACGAAGCCGATAGACCTGGGCGGCGTCGTTTGCCGTGTGCGTCCATTTTCCGCCGTCGATGAGGACGTCGCCGGTCACCGTGAAGTTCGTGAACGCGCCGCTGTAGACGACGGGGAAGGTCACCGTGCCCGTGTAGTCGGCGGTTTGAATCCACCCGGCCACGGTGTCCGGCAGGCCGTTGACGCCGTCAAAATCCCAGGTCATCGCGGCGGCGGAGTTCGTGTCGAGCAGGATGACCTGCGAAGCCGTCGGCGCGCCGAGAGATCAGTTTTCCGCCGACGAAGCATTCCCGGCCTCGGCAGCCTTCCAGACGTTGGTATCCACCGCATTTGCGGCCATCACGGAAATCCCCAGCAACGCGACGCTGCAAAACAGCATCGGGGCACGGCGCATGCCATCTGAGATTGAGGGTTTCATGTCTTCACTCCTCTTTCGTCTTGCCTTCTTGTAATGCAAACGGAATTTGGATGCGTTTCGCTCAAAGCAGCGCCATTTTACCATGCGAAGCCACGCAATGTCCACCCATGTTTTTCGCCAGGGCGACCGGGGGGTGCGCGTCAACTTCGTTGCCTCGCCCCCAGAATTCAGGAGCCAGAATTCAGGAGTCAGAATTGTCGAGTTTTGGTGTTATTGGATGAGTCGGATGATTGTGGCTGAAGAATATCCCGCAAGTCCTTGACATTCAACTACTGAATTCTGACTCCTGGATACTGGATTCTGTGCGCGGCGACTATGTTGACGCGCACCCGCGACCGGGGGGTGCAGGATCGTGACATGGTTTCGGATGTTTGTGAATGACATCAGTGGGCATTCTTGATTTCCTGATTTCAAATTGGATTCGTCATCAGCGTCGGCGGAGCGAAGCTGGTGCATGGAGTTCTATCTGAAATAGGAAGGGACGGAGGGGGCGCCGGGGTCATTCCGCCGTCAACGAGTAGATCATCGTGGGTTCCACGCCCGATTTGATTTCGAGGGAGAACCGGTAGACGCCGTCCTGGTAGATCGCGGGAATGACGCGAAGGACGGTGCCGTCGGACTTGAGGGCGGAGAGGCGCAGTCCGGCGACGTCGCTCTTGAGTTCCACTTCCGCCTTGCCGGCGCGGGCCAGATACGGCAGACGGCCCCAGCTCTTGGTGTCCGTCATCTTGTCGTTCGTGAACTCCTGATCGGTGTTCTGAACGTCGGTGATGTGGAAAAGCAGAATCTTCTTCGACGAAACAAGATCCTTCCCGTCCATCGCCGACGCGGAGACCGAGCAGGACGTCGTGGCGCCTTTCACCGCGAGCGGGCCCGCCGCAAGGTCGCGCTTGTCGAGCGAATAGACTGCGGCGGTCTTCGGCGTGGCCACCGTGAGATCGCCCTTTTCGCAGTCGATTGAAACTTCGCCGGTGTCGGAAACGCCGCGCTTGGCGAAGACCGGGATTTCGTTCTTCGTCGCGGCAGTCCAGGTCTTCGTGCATGCCAGCGCGGGCGCGCCCCCGTCGTCGGAAATGAACGAGCCGATTCGCGAAATGTAGCCGAGCTGCGTGAACGGATGCGGGAAGAGGTTCCTGGCCCACATGTCGCCGAGTCCGTCGCGGAAGGCGGCGTCTTTGTCGACCCCGAAGCCGTAGACCTTCTCCGCCGGGCGAACGTCGCCGCGCCCGAACAGCAGTGTGATCTGGCGTTCGGTGAGCTGGGCGACCGGATCGCGCGCGATGTCGAAGCCGCTGATGTGATATTGCTTCCGTTCCATCACGGAGCGCGCGTGGCTCCACGCGAAACGGTAGATCGCATCCCAGTCCTGCAACGCGGAATAGGCGCCCATGACGAGGCCGCCCTCGTTGCGGAATTGGTTCGGCGGACAGTAGTTGTATTCCGTCACGGCGAAAGGCTTCCCGAGAACGCGCGTCGGCGCCTTCATCATCGGGGTGCCGTAGGTGGGGTTCCCGAGTTTGACGTTCGAGGTCTGGTTGACATGGAACGGCAGCTTGGAATAGCTCGGCTGGGGATGATCGCCGTAGCCGTGGTTGTCGACGACGTCGAGCGCGTCGCGTTCATACGCCTGCTGCATCGTGTCCCACCAGTTGCCGCCGGAGACGAGCGTCTTGACGCCGGCGTCGCGCAAGCGCCGCGCCATGCGCCGGTTCGCATCCGCCTTCACCTCGAAAAGGAATTCGGCGAATTCCCTCTTCTTGCCGATCCCCTTCGCGTCGTAGTTCGGATGGCCTTTCGCCTTCGCCCGCTCGTTGTACTTCGCGACATACAGATCCGCCGCGCCCCACCAGGCGGAATTGATCGAGTCCTCGTTGAGCAGCGTCACGAAAAGCACCGCCGGATCGTCCTTCCACTTCATTCCGGTGTAGGGGTTCACGTGATCGAAGATCTCCATCGCCCGGCGGAACCACTGATCCTCCGCGGGCTTGTGGATCGGCACGACCGCCTTGACGGTGTTGGAGTTGAGCGGCTTGTCGAACCCCTCGCAGCTCCCGAGCGAGCCCATCGCGTAGAGGTCGAATGTCACGTAGATGCCCGCCTTCTTGAGCT
>JAAZAI010000357.1 GCA_012514445.1 Lentisphaerota bacterium | reverse complement strand
TTCGGCGTGCTGCCTCGTCGCGGACGAGCATGCGCCCAGCGCGCACATGGAGCGCGTGATGAAGGCGTTCAACCAGGAGGTGCCGAAGTCGCTGCGCATCCTCGAGCTCAATCCGAAGCACCCCGTCATGCAGCGCATGCTGGAGCTGGCGAAGGCGGATGCCGGCGCCGAGGCGCTGGCGGACGCCGCGGACCTGCTCTACGGGCAGGCCCGCCTCGCCGAGGGTTCGCCCGTCGACGATCCCGCGCGGTTCAACAAGCTGGTAAGCGCGATGATGCTCAAATAGCCATGAACAAGCACCTCCGCGAGTTTCTGCTGCCCCGGCTCACCCGCCGCTTCTGGCTGCGACTCGCGGTCGTCGCCGCCATCGCCTACGGTTTCTTCGGCCATGTCTGCCTGCCCATGCGTCTGCAGGGCGCGAGCATGGAGCCGACCTACCGCGATGGCGGCTTCGTCTTCTGCTGGCGTCCCGCCTTCTGGTTCCAGGCGCCGCGCCATGGCGACATCGTGATGATCCGCTTCGCCGGCCGCCACATGGCGCTCTTCAAGCGCGTCGTCGGCCTCGCCGGCGACACCATCGCCTTCGAGAACGGCGCACTGGTCCGCAACGGCCGGCCCGTCGCCGAGCCCTACGTCGCCGGGCCCTGCGACTGGAACCTCGAGCCGCGGACCGTCGCCGAAGGCAACGTTTACGTGGTGGGCGACAACCGCGCCGTCGACATGGATAGACACGATTTCGGAGAAGTCGGCGTCCACCGCATCCTGGGGAAACCGCTATGGTAGTGAACCTCCGTCAAGCCGCCATCGTCGCCGCCGCCGTCCTCGCGGCGGGCGCACTCCTCAACTGGATGCTGCGGGACGACGAAGCCGACCGCGTCCGCAAGCGTTTCGAGCGCCTCGCCGAACTCGCCGAGGTCGCCCCCGGCGCACACATCGTCGCCACGGGCCTCGCCAGCCGAGGCCTGGCCGACCTCTTCACGGACCCCGCCACGCTGCGGACGCCGCTGCACGAACTCGGCGGAGGCACCTACTCGCGGCAGCAGATCGCGCAGAACGCCCTCGCGCTCAAAGGCGGCTGCGAACGCCTCACGCTGACGTTCGTCGATCTCGAGACGCGCTTCCCCTCGTCCGGGAACGCCGTCAGCACCGTCACCGCCCGCCTGAAGGGCGTGCACCGCACAGGCGGCGAGTTCGCCGAGACGCGCGAACTCGAATGCCGACTCGTCAAGGCCGACGGCGAATGGCGCTTCGCCGACTGCACCGTGGTCGAAGTCCTGAAGCGATAAGGCGCACGGGGAATCCCGCGCGCCTTCGTGATCTCCTGCCGGATGCGATGGAACGAAGAGAAATCGCTCCATTCCCTGCTACGCGCCCCCCCCGACGGCTAGGCCTGACGGCGGCGGCGGAGCAGCATGAGAAGCCCGGCGCAAGCCAGCGACGCCGTGGCAGGCTCGGGAACGGGGGTGTAGTTGTAGGTAATCGTCACGTATCCGCTAGATGCGCCGGGCTCAGATCCGCTTGCTGGCTTCGGGCCAGACCACGGAAGCTTCGCTCCGCCGCCAACAGCCAGGCCGCCGCGACGAGGCCGAACGTCATCGCGCTCATCAGGCACGCGCCAAGACGAAAAGTGGCGCTGGACAGCAGGGACCAGATCTGCACCGATTCGAAACCCGCCACCTGCGCCACGCTCGCCATACCGGCCACCCCATAGAGAACGACCAGTCTGGGCCCGAAATCTCCATTCTGCACACGCCTGGCCAGCAGCAACGTCAACACCCAGGGCGTCAGCAATCCCACGACGACGACAAGCCAGCCGATCGACGGCATCGCGCCCAGCAGCTCGGCGAAGTAGTCCCGAACGAAGAACAAGAGCACGTGAAGCCGTCGCGTGAATCCGCGCAGGACGTAGCCCTCGGTTCCGTCGAACGACTCCACGACGTAGGCGACGCACGCGGCGGACACCGCGGCGAGCACCGCGACTCCCGCGAGCCACCGCCACCACGACGACGCCACCGCGTCCTCGAGGTCTTCCGCCTGCTCGTCGTCGTCGTCAAGTCTCTGATACGACAGCAGCAACAGGATCACGACCCACGCCGGCATCAACAGGATCAGCAGCGGGGATTCGACAACCCCGACGCCGGCGATCGCCGCCCAGAGGAGGAAGGCGCTCAGCGTCTTCCACCTTGCGTACTGCAGGAACCGCTCCATCGCGGCGACCGCAAGAAAAATCCCGAAGATGGCGGGATGCGGCGACTGCGCAGCGCGCCAGACGGGAGGGCTGCACACCAGATACAGAGCGCTCCCAACGCCCACGAGGCGAGCGACCACGGAACTCCAGCGGGGCGCCGCGTCGAGATCGAGCGCCATCGACACGAATTGAACGACAATCCGGTAGAGCAAGCCTGCGGAGACCACCAGCGCAAGAGGATTTTCGTAACCGGAGGGCAAGGGGTGTGTGTCAGGAAAGTGACACCATTGTTATTGTCGGGAGTTGGAAGCTGTATTTAAGTTTCGTCGCGAACTTTGTCGCGAGCTTCGTCGAACCCGACAAAGTCCTGATCGTCATCGTGATCCTGATCGTAATCGATACGAAGGGCGCGCAGGCCCTGCGCGTAGCCGGGCAACCCGTCGTAGCCGGGTTGGTACTCCGCTGCGGCGCGCCGTGAGTGCCCGCCACGGCTGGAGGGGCGCAACCCCTTGCGCCCGCATTCGGGCGCACCGCGCGCGCCCGCTACGCAGCACAGACAACGTTTGCAATGGCGCCGTGGGGCGCAGGCTTTGACGCGGTATTCCCTAACGGGCACACGACAAACAAGCCGAGCCCCGCAGGTATCGCGGTCCTGTTTCGCTCCCCACTTCCGTCGTTCCTGAATTCAGATTGAACCCTACGCACAGGAAATCCGGAATGGGTGTTGGCTCCGCATCGCTTCTTGGTTTCCTGATTTCAGATCGACAAACCCGACAGCCGCCGGCTAGGCGTCGAGAGCCCGGCGCAGGGTGGCGATCGCCGCCGTCCGATCCTCGATCCAGGACTGCGGGTTGTCCGCATATCCCTCGGGCATCGTCACGATGGCCGCGCCGCACGCGGCGCAGCAACCGCCCGGCGTCGAGAGCGGCGCGCCGCACGACGGGCAGCGCCGCGCGAGCAACTCGCCGCATAGCACGCAATGGCGTCCGCTTCCCGCCGTGCCCAGCGGCATGAAGAACACCTCGCCCCCGACCGCGTACGGCAGATTCGAGGGACAGTTGAAACCCGGACACACCGCCGGCCCCGCTCCGGAAGACGGAGACAGGGGCTTCGCGTCGACCGCCTCCGGCAGCGTCACGTTCAGGACTTTCGCCAGCTTCTCCAGCGACTCCCGCGAAAGCGCCTCCGGACGCCCGGCCTCCATCATGCTCACGGCCGACTGCGTGCAGCCCACCTGCCCCGCCAGCGCGGCCTGCGTCAGCCCCGCCGCGATGCGCGCCTTCCTCAACTGCTTGAAAATCGCTTCCATTCAAAATTCCCCATGACGGCGCCGCGGCCATCCGCTCCAACGCCCTTCGATGTCCATGCGGAAGAGTATGCACCCTGACACGC
The DNA here is from genome assembly GCA_012514445.1 of Lentisphaerota bacterium. GTDB lineage: Bacteria > Verrucomicrobiota > Kiritimatiellia > RFP12 > UBA3636 > JAAZAI01. Next base: position 5,576 of record JAAZAI010000357.1, on the reverse strand, counting down.
CCCCAGTTCAAGTCAAAGATATCAACAACCAATCATAACTTTGTTGATAACATTGATATTCGTCTGTTCTGCGGATAGAATAATTACATTAAATACCTATTCCACAGATGCTTATACTTATATCAACAACCTTATCAACACTTGATGACAACTTGAAAGCAAGGCGTTGCGCCGCAATCGGCGGCTGCGCGTCGACTCTCTTGACTCGAGTCCAGGATGTTCTTACGCTCGCAAAAACAGGGTGTAAAATCGGCTGCAAGGCCTCTTTTCGAGGTCAAAAATGCGATTAAGTCCTTGTAGTAGAGCACAGTAGCGACGACTACCGTCGAGAATGCGAGGGCAAAACGCTGTTAAGTCATTGTAGTAGAGCACAGTAGCGACGACTACCGTCGAAAACCATATCATCGGAGTTCCACGAAGGTGATGCCGGGGTTCAGCGCATCGGCGCGTTCGCTCGTGCGCAGCGAGGGGCATCGGGCCAGCAGATCGCGAGCGGCCACGGTCATCCGCGAGTAGCCGTCGCCGGGCAGCACGGCTTTCACGCGGCCGGCCTGCCGTTCCCGCTCCAGAAAGGCCCGGCAGGCGTCGCACAGCCGTCCTCCCCTGCCCGACGATCCCCAGCCGTGGATCACGCGCAGAACGGACACGCCGCGCAGGCGGGCGCTCGCCAGCTCGCCCTGGAGCCGTTCCAGCCCGGCCTCGACGGTCGGCAGGCCCGCTTCCAGATTGACCGTCTCGACCCGGTTGCGGACGCGTCGGCTCGGCGGGGCGTGCTGGGCGCCCCCGCAGAACGGGCAGACGCCGACGTCGTCAGGGACCGGGTTGCCGCATGTTTCGCAGAGCTTCATGGCGTCACGCCTTCAGCGCGCCTCGCTGATCTCGCGCTGGTAGGCCTCGACGACGTCGTTGTGGGAGACGATGCCGATCGGGATGCTCCGGCCGGGCCCCGCCGCGACCACGACCTCCTCCGCATCCTCCGAATCGAGGATCCTGAGCACCGTGTTGAGGACGTCGGCCTCCGTCACGATCCCGTGATGCTGGAGTTCCAGGTCGTCCACCATCAGCGTCTGCCGGAGCATCGGATCCGAGGTGAGCACCTCCCGCAGATCGCCGCGCGAGACGATGCCCGCCATGGCGCCCGAGGCGTCAACCACCGGGAACACCGTCTGGCCGCCCGCGGCAATGGCGTCCACCAGCTCGTTGAGCGGCGTGTCGCCGCGGACCGTGATGAAGGCGCACTTGAGCCGGTGCGCCTCCAGGAGCTGCTTGACGGTGACGCTGTTGAGCACGCCCGAGATCATGCGGCCGCGATGAACCGGTGCGTCGAAGCGGCTGGGGAGCTGGCTGCGGTAGAGCGAGACCTTGCGCGAGAGCATGTAGGCGATGATGCACACCCACATCGACGGCACGAGCAGACGGTAGTTGCCGGTCATCTCGCCGACCATGAGGATCGTGCTGATCGGCGTCTTGGCCGCGCAGCCGAAGAAGGCCACCATGCCCACGAGCGTGAACGCGCCCACGGGCACGCTCCACGACGGCAGCAGCCCCGAGAAGGCGATGCCGGTCGCGCCGCCCAACGCGCCGCCCACGACGATCGCGGGTCCGAAGATGCCGCCCGAGCCGCCCGAGCCCACGGAGAACGACGTGGTCAGCGTCTTGAGCGCGAAGACGCCCGCCAGCAGCATGAACGCCGCCTTGCCGGCGCCGGGCGCGAAGTGGGGCTCGTACCGCAGCGCGTCCTGGATGACGCCGTAGCCCGAACCGATCGCCGGCAGGAAGAAGAAGCCCACGATCCCCGTCAGGAGCCCGCCGAGCGCCGGCTTGAGCACGTGCGGGATCTTGAGGCGCTTGAACACGTCGTGCGCCCGGTAGAAGCTCCAGGTGTAGAAGCGCGCGCCGCCCGCCAGGATCACGGCCAGCAGGATGTAGAGCAGCAGCATCCGCGGACGGTAGAAGAAGTTCTCCGGCGTCTCGAAAAGCGGATGGAAACCGAACACCTTGGAGAAGACCGCGTAGCCGCTGACCGAGGCGATGATGGAGGGCACCAGCACCTCGTATTCGAGATCCAGGTCGCGGTAGAGCACTTCCGCCGCGAACAGCGCGCCCGCCATCGGGGCGTGGAACAGCGCCCCCACGCCGGCGCCCATGCCGGCCGCCATGAGCACGCGCCGCTCGCGCACCGGGAGGCCGAGCATCGAGGCGACCGCCGATCCGAACCCCGACCCGATCTGCGTGATGGGCCCTTCGCAGCCCGCCGAGCCGCCAGTCCCGATCACGAGCGCCGTGGCCACCGCCTTGACGGGCGGCACCACCAGCCGCACCTTGCCGCCGCGGAAATGATACGCCTCGATCGCCGCGTCCGTGCCATGCCCCTCGGCCTCGGGCGCGAACTTCAGCACGATCGCGCTGGAGACCAGCCCGCCGACCGCCGGCAGCAGCAGGAAAGCCCAGCGCCGGACCTCGCCGCCGAACGCCGGCAGATGGCGGAACATCTCCGGCTCGCCGGCCGGGGTCGCGGGCGTGTAGTTCGCCAGACACCCGAGAAAGAACCACTGCGAGAGCTGAAGCAGCGAGACGAGCAGCACCGCGCCCAGCCCCGCCACCATCCCCACCACAGCGCTGAGCACGAGCGTGCGCGCGATGCCGAGACCCTCCGACGCGGGCGCGTTTCGAAATTCGTCCATCCAGTCCTTGATCCTCGTCATGCCGTCTCCTCCAGCTTTCTCAGCAGCGCCGCGGCGGCCGCCGCCTGCGCCGCGCGCTTCGTGGCGCCCGATCCCTCAGCCGTCAGCCCCTCCCCCACCGCCACCCGGACCTCGAAGACGCGGTTGTGCTTCGGCCCGCTCTCCGAAACCGTCTCGTAGACCGGATCGACGCGATGCTCCTTCTGCGCCAGGCTCTGCAAGCGCCCCTTGGGGTTGTCGAGCCACGGATCGCGGCCCATCGTCGCCATCTCGACGGCGAACAGCCGGTCGAAGACCGCCGACACCGCGTCGATCCCGCCATCGACGTACACCGCGCCGAGAACGGATTCAAAGGCGTCCGAGAGATCCGAATCGCGGTCGCGCCCGCCGGTGAGCTCCTCGCCGCGCCCCAGCAGCAGCGCCGGGCCGAGGCCCAGCGCACGCGCCTTCACGGCGAGCGACGCGCCGCTGGCGACGGCCGCGCGCAGAATCGTCAGCATCCCCTCGGGATGGTCCTGGCGCGAGCGGTAGATGCGGTCCGCCAGCAGGAAGCCCAGCACGGCGTCGCCCAGGAATTCAAGGCGCTGGTTGTCCGCCTCGACGGCGTTCTCGAACCGGTACGAGGGATGCGTCAGCGCATCCCGGAGCAGCGCCGGATCGCGGAACGCGTAGCCCAGCGCCTGCTCGAGATCGGCAACCGCCGCCGTCCAACGGATTTCGTTCGCGTCCATGCGTCGCTAGGCCCTCGGATGGAATTGCGCGTGCACGCCGTGAAGCCGGCGCGCATCGACGTGCGTGTAGATCTGCGTCGTGCCGATGTCGGCGTGCCCGAGCATCTCCTGGATGGCCCGGATCGGCGCGCCGTTGGCGAGCAGGTGCGTGGCGAAGGAGTGGCGCAGCCAATGCGGCGATATCGCCTCGCCGAGCCCGGCCTTGCACGCGTTGCGCTTGACGATCCCCCACACGCCGACGCGCGAGATGCCCGCGCCGCGGGGATTGAGGAACACGGCGGGCTCGAGGGGGTCCGGACGATACTTCGGCCGCGACTCCGCGAGGTAGCGCTTCAACGCCGCCTCGGCCGAGGCGCCCAGGGGCACCACGCGCACTTTCGAACCCTTGCCCCGGCAGCGCACCAGCGCCTCCTCGAAGCGAAGCGAGTCGCGCGTCAGCTCCGCCAGTTCGGAGACGCGCAGGCCGGAGGCGTAGAAGAGCTCGAGGATCGCGCGATCGCGGAGGCCGTCGCGCGTGTCGGCGGACGGCGCGGCGAGCAGCCGCGCCACCTCCGCCTCCCCGATCACGTGCGGCAGCGTCCGGCTGCGCCGGCCCGCCGAGATGGGCGCCGCGACGTCGACCGGCACGAGGTCCTCGGCGCGGAGATAGGCGAAGAAGACCTTGACCGCCACGAGCCGCCGCGCCAGCGTCGATTCCGCGAGCCCGGCCTGGCGGCCCTCCTCCTGGAAGCCGAGGATGTGATCCGCCGTCGTCTCGTGAAACGACGGACGCCCGTCCTGCGCGACGCCGCACCGGACCAGGAAGCGCGCGAACTGCGTCAAATCGGATTCGTACGCCGAGCGGGTCTTGTCGGCAAGCCCCCGTTCGAACGCGAGAAAGTCGATGAACTGGCTAATCTCCTGCGACACGACACTCGAGAGGTAGTTTGGACGCGGCTTCGGGATTGGCGGGGAACGGCCCGGCGGCGAAGCCGGCCTGGGCGATGGCGTCTTCGAGGTTCTTCGTGCCGACCTTCATCGAATCGTAGCGCACCACGAGCGTGCCCGTGGCGAAGTCGGCGGTGACGATCTCAAGCGATTCGGAACCCGGCAGCGCCTTGAGCGCCTTGAGGACGACCTGCCGGCAGGCCTCGTTGCGGACGTCCGGCGCGACGATCGTCGCCTCGCGGACGTCGCTCACGCGGCATCCCGTGAAGAGCATCGCGGCCACGGCGGCCTGGAGGATGAGGGCGGCAACGGATTTCATGGCGTAAGATTATACCTTCCGCTCCGCGCCTCCGCAAGAACGGATATCGGACAAAAAGACCGACAAAAGAATCGAGCGCCCGATCCGGTCAACCGGCGGGCGCTCGACTCGGGCTGCTTTGAGCAGCATCCCTGGCTAGTAGAATTTGGCTAGTAGAACAGGTTCAGGAAGAGATCCTGCCCGGCGCCGGTCTGGGTGAGCGCATAGTCGGCCGTGTCGCCGACGAGGATGTTGTGGGCGCTCGTGTTTTCCAGGAAGCGTAGGCTGATCGGATCGGCGTCGTCGATGTTCTGCACCGCCGCGTACATGCCGTTGCGGTAGCCGGAGATCGCGTTGTCGCGGACCCGCGCACGTCCGCCCTCCGTCACGCCGTTGAACGAGACGAGCACGCCGGAGAAGCCGTTTGCGGTCTGGCCCTCCCAGTCGAAGTACGACTCGGGGATGGCGCCGTCGAGACCACCGGCCGTCAGCTCGGGCGGCATGACGATGCCGATGTCGCCAGGCATGTCGGCAAAGCCATCCCAGAACCAGAGCTTCTCGGAATCCAGCGCGTCGTCGCTGGCAGCCACCTCCGACAGAACCTCGAGCCCGTAGAAGCCCTGGCCGATGCGGTTGCCGTTGCCGGCGATCGTGTTGCCGATGATGTCCACCGTCATGTACGACTGCGTGTCGCGCACCGTGTCGTCGGAATCGATCGCCGCGATGATGCCGAAGGCGCTCCCGTAGATCTCGTTCTCGCGGATCACGACGTCCTCGAGCGAGGCGCCCTGCTGGCCGGAGACCTGGATGCCGACGGCGTTGTCGGTGAAGAGGTTCCGCCGGATCGTCAGCCCGTCAAGCGAGGCGTATTCATCGGTGGCGTTCGCGAGGAAGCCCCAGATGAAGCCATCCACCTGGTTTCTTCGGACAACGGTA
>JAAZAI010000356.1 GCA_012514445.1 Lentisphaerota bacterium | reverse complement strand
TCGGCGCCAGCGGACTCGTCTCCGTCCACATCCCCGCGACGGTGACGAACATCGGCGCGTCCGCGTTCGCGTATTGCCCCCTGCTCATGACCTTCACGGTCGATTCCGCGAACTCGGCCTACCAGAGCCTCTACGGCGTGCTGTTCAGCCTGAACGGCACCGTGCTCGCCCAACACCCCGTCGGTCGTGGCGGTGTCTACACCCTGCCGGAAGGCGTTGCAACGATCGCCGCTGGCGCTTTCGCCGGGGCCGATGGACTCACGAGCGTGATCGTCCCCACGAGCACGACCGCGATCGGCGACGGCGCATTCGCGTCATGCGCGAACCTGGCCGCCGTCTATTTCCGCGGCGATGCGCCGACGACCGGCGAAGACGTCTTCGGGAAGGTTCTCGGCATCGTCTACTACCCGCCGACCGCTTCGGGCTGGGGTGCAACCTTCGGCGGGCTGGACGCCTTTGCGTGGAACGCCGCCGTGGAGGCCGGAGCCGGCTTCGGCATGCAGGGCGGCGTATTCGGCTTCAACGTCGTCGGTTCGTCCGGCATGGTGGTGATCGTCGAAGCCGCAGACGACTTGACCTCCCCGGCCTGGACGCCGGTCTCGACGCAGACGCTGTCGAACGGCTCCGCGCCTTTCGAGGATCCCGGCTCAGTCGACAAGCCGAGTCGCTTCTACCGCCTGCGGATGCCTTGAGGTGCCCCGCCGAAACTCCAGCACTGGCGCGCCCGGCGGGATTCGAACCCACAACCCTCGGCTCCGAAGGCCGATGCTCTGTCCAGTTGAGCTACGGGCGCGCGATGTCGTGCAGTCTACTCTTCATGCGCGCTCCGGTTCAAGGAGAATCTGCCCCGCTTGACAGCGCGGCGCCTGTCGCGCTAGAGTTTCGGGAATGCAGGGCGATTCACTTCCTCGCCGTCAAAATGAAAAGGAGAGCATGAAACCACTTGACGATCGCATGAAGGCCATGCTGTGGCTCAAACCGTCACGGATCCCAGTCGGCGTGGGCCTTCTGCCCTCGGCGTGGATGAAGCACCGCGAGGCGATGGACGCCATCGTCGCCCGGCATCCGCTGATCTTCGGGGCTTCAAAGTCAAAGCGCGACTACGACGCCGTCGGGCGCAGCACCTACGTGGCCGGCGAGCATGTCGACGCCTGGGGCTGCGTCTGGAGCAACGTCAAGACCGGGCTCGAGGCGATCGTCACGCGCCATCCGGTACCGACGCGAGAATCGGTGCGTTCGCTGCGAATCCCGGAGGAGGACGACGGCATGCCGCACGGCTTCATGTATCTGCGGCTGGGCGATCTGCGGGGCTTCGAGGAGATCATGGTGGACTTCGCCGAGGAGCCGCCCGAACTGCAGATGCTCATCGACAAGGTTCTCGCCTACAACCTGCGCCTCGTCCGGGGGCGCGTCGCGGCGCTCCGGGAGCCGGAACAGCTTTTGTATTTCGGCGACGACCTCGGCATGCAGGCGAGCCTGCCGATGAGCCCCGAAAAGTGGCGCCAGTATCTCAAGCCCTGTTTCGCCCAGATCTACAAGCCCGTCCGCGATGCCGGGCATTACGTCTACATGCACACCGACGGCCACATCGTCGAGATCATCCCCGACCTGATCGACTGCGGCGTCAACGTGCTCAACCCCCAAGTCGGGGCCAATGGCCTCGAGAATCTGGCACGCGCCTGCAAAGGCAAAGTGTGCGTGAATCTCGATCTGAACCGCCAGATGTTTCCGTTCTGGAGCCCACGCGAGATCGACGATCACGTGCGCGAAGCGGTCGAGGCGCTCGGCTCGCCCGAAGGCGGCCTGTGGCTCTTCGCCGAGATCGCGGACGACGTCCCGCTGGAGAACGTCGAAGCCATCTGCCAGGCGCTCGAGCGGCACAGCCTGGCCTTCAGCGGCTGAGGCGCCCCAACCCGCGTCACCGGGGGGCGAGACGGATCGCCGACTCGCGGGCGATGAACTTCGGCTGCGCGTGGCGTAGCCAGCGTTCCTCCTTCGCGAAGTCGCCGTTGCCGACGGCCATCCGCTTCTCCGCTTGAAGGATGATGTAGCGCGCGGCCTCCTCGCCCATGCCCACGAGCGGCTGTTGCACGCTCGAGAGCTGCGGCGCCACGCACGTGCAGATGCCGCTGTCGTCGATGCCGACCACGGACATCTGGTCCGGAAAGACGGTGCCCGCGCGCTGCATCGAGCGCATCACGAGCATCGCGCAGTAGTCCGAATAGCCCACGATCGCGGTGGGCCGGGCCTTAGGGGGGATCGCCCGGATGGCTGCGCCGACCCGCTCGGCGATCTCCGGTTCGACAGCCGAGCCGCGCGGCAGCGGCAACGAGCCGGGAATCGTCTCGTCGAAGACGATTTCGGGTGGCGTGGCGATTCCGAGCTCCCGGCATTTCGCGAGAAAGCCCGCCAGACGCGTCTCCGCCCCGCGCCCCGCGTCGGGATACATCGGCCCCGCATAGGCGATCCGGCGGTGGCCGAGCTTGTGAAGTTCGGCGGCGGCCATCGCGCCGGCCGCCGCGTCGTCGAAATTGATCGCGTCCAGTTCCGCCGCGCCGTAGTAGTTGACCGCGACGACGTTGCGATTGCGCGCCGCCAGCGGAAAGACCCATTCGGAGTGCTCCTCCACGTGCAGGAGGATGAGGCCGTCCACGCGGCGCGCGTTGAGCTTGTTCGCGCATTCGACGTCCTGCGAGCCCTGCCCCGTGCTGATCACGAGCAGGTCGTACGATTTTTCGCGGCAGATCCGCTCGATGCCCATGAGGATCGCGCTTTCGTAGGCGTAGCCCATGCTGGTCCCCTCGCGGGGCGGGATGTAGACGCCAATGGTGAACGAGCGCTGGCTCTTGAGCGCGCGGCTGGCGTAGTGGGGCGCGTAGTCCAGATCCTGCGCCGTTCGCAGGATCCGCTCCCGCAGCTCCTGACGGCAGGTGATGTTGCCCGAGGAGTTGTTGACCACGTGCGAAACCACTGCGATGGAGCAGCCGACCTTCTCGGCGATGTCCTTCAGCCTTGCTCGTTGCATCTGTATATGCCTCCGAAAACGTCTGTCATTGCGACCCTTCATGGAATCTGACATTTCGTCACAATCATCAAAGAATTAAGCATTTAATCTAAACCCCGCATAAAATGCAAGCTTTTTTTATCCGTAATCGATTGACGTGCGGCCCGGAAAAGCCTACTCTGTTGGACTTCAATGAGGACTGAAAGATGAAGATCGCTAAACCCAAGATCATCCAAGGCGGAATGGGCGTGTCCGTCTCCAATTGGCGCCTGGCCCAGGCGGTGTCCCGACTCGGCCACCTCGGGCTCGTGTCCGGCACCGGCCTCTGCCAAGTTCTGGCCCGGCGCCTGCAGGACGGCGATCTGGGCGGAGACGTGCGCCGCGCGCTCGCGCACTTCCCGTTTCCCCAGATGGGGCAGCGTGTTCTCGACCGGCTGTTCGTCCCCGGCGGCGCCAAGCCCGAGAAGCCCTATCTTCCGGCAGAGGTCATCAGCATCAAGAACAACCGCTGGGCGGACGAGCTCTGCATCGTTTCGAACTTCGTCGAAGTCTTTCTCGCGCGCGAAGGGCATTCGAATCCCGTCGGCGTCAACTATCTCGAAAAGATCCAGATTCCGCACCTGCCCTCGATCTACGGCGCGATGCTGGCCGGCGCCGCCGTCGTCGTCATGGGCGCCGGCATCCCCGCCGAAATTCCGCGCGCCCTCGACACCCTGGCCCGCCACGAGGCCGCGACCTACCCGATCCACCTCCAGGGAACCACGCCGGCAGGCGACTGCCAGCGCGTGTTCGATCCCGCCGAGTTCATCGAACCGGGCTTCGACGCCGCGCCGCTGCTCCGACCCGACTTCCTCCCGATCATCGCCTCGGACCTGCTCGCCACGATCCTGATGCGTCAGACCGCCGGCAGTTCGATCGAGGGCTTCATCATCGAAGGGCCAACCGCCGGCGGACACAACGCACCGCCACGGGGCGCCAAGACTTTCACCGAGGACGGTCAGCCCGTCTACGGCTCGCGCGACGTGGTGTCCCTCGAGAAGATCAAGCAATTGGGCCTCCCGTTCTGGCTGGCCGGCGGCTTCGGCTCCCACGACGCCTATCGTTCCGCCGTGGACCGCGGCGCCGCCGGCGTTCAGGTCGGCACCCCGTTCGCCCTCTGCGTCGACTCCGGGATCGCCCCCGACCTCCGCCTCGCCGTGCTCCGCAAGGCGCTGGCCGGCGGCCTCCGCGTCTACACGGACACGCTGGCCTCCCCCACGGGCTTCCCGTTCAAGGTCGCGTCCGTCGAAGGGACTCTATCCGATCCGGCCGTCTTCGAGGCCCGGCGCCGCTTGTGCGACCTCGGCTACCTTCGCGAGGCCTATCTCAAGCCCGATGGCCAGATCGGCTACCGATGCCCGGCGGAACCCGAGGCTGCCTACGTCGCCAAAGGCGGCAAGGCAGAGGCCTGCCAGGGCCGCAAGTGCCTTTGCAACGCCCTGCTCGCCGCCGCCGGCTACCCGCAGCGCCGTCCCGACGGGTATGTCGAGCCGGCCATCGTCACGCTCGGCGACGATGTCGAGAACATCGGACGCTTCTGCTCTCCGGAACGCCTAGACTACACGGCGGCCGACGTCGTCCACACCATTCTCGGCTGAGGGGTGCGAGTCAAGATAGTTGACTCGCGGAGGAGAGAGGGTTCAGGGTTCAGGCGTTGTTAGCCATGCATTGACGCGACATGTGGAGCGCATTGAATCCGATAGCACCAATTTCCCGACACGCATCTGCCTGAATCCTGAACCCTTGTCTCCTGACCCGTCGTGCGCGGCAACGATGTTGACGCGCACTCTGGGGTTTTGGGTTGCGCAGGACGCGCTGTTCCTGCGATAATCCAGCGCCATGGAAGTCTACGACACCTTCTCGTTCCAGCGGCGTCTCGACGGCGTCCTCGACCGCATCGCCGCGGCCGCCGCCCGCGCCGGGCGCGATCCCGCCGATGTCCGTCTCGTGGCCGTCTCGAAGACGTTTCCGCCGGAGGCCATCGACGCGGCGTTGCGCGCCGGCGTCTCGATCCTCGGAGAAAACCGCGTCCAAGAGGCGCTGGCCAAGGCCGCCCTCTGCGGCTCGGCGGAATGGCATCTCGTCGGACGCCTTCAGCGCAACAAGGTCCGCCACGCGCTCTCGCTGTTCACGACGATCCACAGCGTCGACACGATCCCGCTCCTCCACGACATCGCGCGCGTCCAGGAGGAGACCGGCCAGCGCCCCAAGCTCCTGCTCGAGGTCAACGTCGCCGGCGAGTCCTCCAAGATCGGCTTCAATCCGAAGACCGTCCGCGACGCCGTCCGCGAGGCGCTCGCCCTCGGCGGGCTCGACCTCGTCGGACTCATGACCGTTCCGCCCTGGGTGCCCGAGCCCGAGATGTCGCGCCGCCACTTCCGCGCCCTCCGTGAGCTGCGCGACGCGCTCCAGGATGAAACGGGCGCCGCACTGCCCGAACTCTCCATGGGCATGTCCGGAGATTTCGAAGTGGCCGTCGAGGAGGGCGCCACGTTCGTGCGCATCGGCACCGCCCTCTTCGGCAAACGCGCCTCCTGGAAACCGCAGCGATCGCTCGACACCGATGACTTCGTTTGATTCCCACGCCCACTTCCCCACCGCGTCGGCGGCCGAACATCACGCGCAGATCGCCCGCGCCCGCGAAGCGGGCCTTTGCGGGATTCTCGCCGTGGGCGGCGGCCCCGAACTCGACCCCGGCGCGATCGCAATGGCGCGCGAATGCCCCGCCGACGTCCACCTCGCCCTCGGGCTCGACCGCGACGTCGCCATGACGGCCGCGCCAGACGCCGCCACGCTCGCCGCCTCGATGACAAGCCTGCGCGGCACCCTCGCCCGCCTCGCCGACGAGGGGATTCCCGTGCGTGCCATCGGAGAAATCGGGCTCGACTTCTCGCACGATCCCACGGCGTCCGTCAAGGCCGCTCAGATCGCGCTCTTCGAAGCTCAGCTCGCCCTCGCCGCGGAACTCGACCTCCCCTGCTCCATCCACAGCCGCGACGCGGAGACCGAGACGCTCGCCTCTCTCGCGCGCCACGCTTCGCCGGCGCGGCGACGCACCGCCCGCGTCGGGGTCGTCCACTGCTTCTCCGGCGGCGCGGCGTTCGCCGCCGCGCTCGTCGAGCTCGGCCTCTGCATCGGCCTCAGCGGCATCCTCACCTTCCGCAACGCCGATCCCCTGCGCGCCGTCGCCGCAGACCTGCCGCGCGACCGCATCCTCGTCGAGACCGACTGCCCCTACCTCACCCCCGTCCCCATGCGCGGGCGTCCCAACGAACCCGCCATGCTCCCCCACACCGTCCGCCGCCTCGCCTCCGTCCTCGGCCTCGGCGAGGACGCCGCAGCCGCCCTGACCACGGAGAACGCCCGTCGACTCTTCGGGCTCGCTACATGAACGCACGCACCGCCCTGCTTCTCGCGGCCCTGGCCGCATCTCCCCTCGCCGCCGACGCGCAGACGACGCTGCGCCGCACGGTCGACCGGATGCCCTCGTTCGACCCCGTCCAGTCCGAGAGCGTCGGCGCCATGCGCTGCGTCACCCTCGTCTACGAGACGCTTCTCGAGTACGACTACCTCGCGCGCCCCTATCGATTGCGAGGCGGTCTCGCGGAGGGATTGCCCGAGATCTCCGCGGACGGCCGCACGCTGACCTTCCGCCTTCGCCACGGCGTGCGCTTCGGCCCCGACGCGTGTCTGGGCGCGGACCCCGCCACGGGCGGACCGGGGACGCGCGAGGTCGTCGCGGCGGACGTCGTCTACTCCCTCAAGCGCCTCGCCGACGCCAAACTCGGCTCGCCGGGCTATTGGACGATCGAAGGCAAGATCGAGGGCGTCGAAGCCTTCTACGAGGCCTCGAAAGACCAGGCGCCGACGGACTACTCGCGCGAGATCGCAGGTCTTCGCGCCCTTGACGAACACACGGTGGAAATGCGCCTGGCCGCGCCATCCCCCGATTTCCTGTGGGTGCTCGCCATGCCCTACACCGCCATCGTGCCGCGCGAAGCCGTCGAGCGCTACGGCGCCGACTTCGAATCCGTCGAAGTCGGCACGGGGCCCTACCGCCTCGTGACGTGGCGCCGCAACTACCGCTATGCGTTCGAGCGTCGGCCCGGGCGCGACATCGCGCGCGACGCGACGCCGCTGCTCCCGGACGCGCGGGACGCGCTGCCGATCGAACGCATCGTGTACCTCGTGATGGAAGATCCCTCGACGCGCTGGCTGTCGTTCCTGAGCGGCGGACTCGACGTCGCCGGCGACATCTCGCGCGACAACTGGGACGCGGTGATCGGCCCCGACGCCGAACTCACCGAGGACATGAAGCGGCGCGACATCCGACGCCTCTCGAAGCCCAGCCTCGACACGTACTACATCGGGTTCAACCTCGACGATCCCGTCCTCGGCGGCAACCTGAAGCTCCGCCAGGCGCTATCCTGCGCCTCCGATCCGCGCCAGTGGGAGACGCTCAACGCAGGGCGCGTCGTCGGGTCCAGCGGCCCCGTCCCTCCCGGCATCGCCGGCCGTCTGGAGACGCCCTCCCCCTTCGCCTTCAACCCCGAGAAGGCGAAGGCGCTGCTCGCCGAGGCGGGCTATCCCGACGGCATCGACCCCGCCACGGGGCGGCGGCTGACGCTCGTGCTCGACCTTGGCCGCACCGACCAGGAAATCCGAGAGACGGCCGAGCTCTTCGCCTCGTTCATGGACCGCATCGGCGTTGTCGTGAAGCTCCAGTACAACAACTGGCCGTCGTTCCTGAAGAAGATCGCGCGCCGCGAGGCGCAGATGTTCCTGATCGGCTGGATGGCGGACTATCCCTCGGCGCTGAACTTCATGCAGCTCTTCGTCGGCCGCAACGCCTCGCCCGGCCCGAATCGCAGCAACTACGCGAACCCCGACTACGACGCGCTCTACGACAAGGCGGATACGACGCTCGACGACAACGCGCGGCTCGCCCTGATCGCGCAGATGCAGGAGCGCATCCGCGAGGCGTGCCCCTGGATCTTCCTCTACCACCGCAAAGACAACCTGCTCCTGCTCCCGCACGTCCGCAACGTCGTCCTGCACGACTTCCCCTACGGCGCCGAGAAGCACTGGCGGATGACGCCCCGGTGAGACGTAATCGGTCAAGTCGGCGGGATCGGGAAATTCGAGGCAATTGATCAACTCGACCGATTACCAGTCGCTAGACGCTAGACGCTAGTCACTCGTCCTGAAAGTGCCCGAGTGATTCCGTCACGCATTTGCCGACCGAACTTTTCGTCGCAGTTGCAGTGTCTTCATCCTGCCACTAGCGAGACTAGCCACTAGCGACTAGCGACTCAATCGGGCAGGCGACGGGGCTGATCCGGGTCTGCTCGACGGGACGTTCCTACGTCAACCCCGGCGACCGATTACCGTTAGAACTGTTTTGACCTCGACAGCGGGGCGCCCGTTCGACTAAACTCATCGACCATGGCTTTCGAATTCGCCGCAAGCATCCCTCAACACAATCCCGGCTTGACAACAACCCAAGGTCCACCTCGATGAAACCACCGCTGTCCTTAAACCGCATCGCGCTCGCGTCGTATTCCTTCCATGGCCTCCAAGGAGCCGGGATGTGCGACGTCTTCACCTACATCAACCTGCTCCGCGACCGCTACCGCGTCGGCTGGGCGGACATCTGGACCGGCTTCATCCCCACGACCGACACCGCGTTCGCCGCCAAGGTCCGCACGGCGCTCGACGAGGCGGGCCTCGGCCTGGCCAATCTCTGCGTCGACGGCCCGCACCTCTGGTGCGACGATCCTGACCAGCGCGCCGCGCACCGCGAGACGATGCTCGGGTACATCGAGGTCGCCCGCATCCTCGGCGCCAAGACCATCCGCATCGATTTCGGCGGCAAGGAAGGCCACACGATGCCCGAGGAGGCCTTCGACTACCTCGTGAAGACCTACAAGGAATACTGCGCGATCTGCGGCGACCTCGGCATGAAGATCGGCCCCGAGAACCACTGGGGCTGGGATCGCGTCCCCGAATATCTGGAGAGCGTCCGGGCCGCCGTGGACCACCCGGCCTATGGACACCTGTTCCACTTCACCAACTTCCACGACGAGCCGGAGCGCGGGCTGGAGACCGTCCTCAAGTACGCGATGCACACCCACATCGCGGCGAACACGCTGCCCGTCGCCAAGGAGCTGATCCGCCGCCTGCACGAGGCCGGCTACGCAGGCGCCTACAGCGTCGAGCACCACTCGGCCAAGTTCGAGCGCGTCCGCGTCGAATGGCAGCTCGGGGCCGTGCGCAACCTGATTTCGGAGCTGGTGGAGGAAGGCTGCGACGCCCCCGCCAAACCGGACTACATCACCTCGCTCTACCATCGCTAGGCACTGGAGGACATCACCATGGACAAGATCCGCGTCGCCGTCATCGGCAACGGCATCATCGGCGAACAGCACATCAAGCGCCACGCCGACAACCCCGACGTCGAGATCGTCGCCCTCTGCGACATCGACGAGGCCCGGCTCAACCTGATGGGCGACAAGTACGGCGTCGCGCGCCGCTTCACCCACATCGGAAAGCTGCTCGCCGAAGGCGACATCCAGGCGGTCGACGTCTGCCTCCACAACAACCTCCACGCCCCCGTCTCCATCGCCGCGATGGAGGCGGGCAAGGACGTCTACTGCGAGAAGCCGATGGCCGGCACGTTCGCCGACGCCCTGGCGATGTTCAACGCCATGGAGCGCACGGGGCGCAAGCTCCACATCCAGCTCGCCCTGATCTACGAGGACGCCACGAAGGCCGCCAAGCGCTTCATCGACGCCGGGCGCCTCGGCAGGCTCTATCACATGCGCTCCTACGGGTTCCGCCGGCGCGGCCGTCCGTTCGTCGACGGCTACGCCACGAAGGAGTTCGTCAATTCGACGACCTCCGGCGGCGGCGCGCTCTTCGACATGGGCGTGTACCACATCTCGCAGCTCCTCTACCTCGCGGGCGTCCCGAAGCTTCAGCGCGTCACCGGCGCCACCTACGCGGAGGTCGCCATGGACGAAGGGCGCCGCCGCGAGAGCGGCTTCAACGTCGAGGAGCTCGGCACGGGCTTCGCGTTCTACGAGGGCGGCCTCACCCTCGACATCCTCGAATCGTGGGCCATCCACGCCAAGTCCTTCCCCCCTTCGATCCTCTGCGGCTCGGACGGCGGGCTCTCGCTCTCCCCCCTGACCTTCCACAGCACCGAGAACGAGATGATCGCCGACACGGTCGTCGATCTCAAGGCGATGAACTATCTCGACCACACGGTCCACGCGGGCACCGCGCATTACGACCACACGCAGACGCACTGGATCCACGCGCTGCTCGGCCGCTGCCCGCTGCTCCCCACCGCCAAGATCGCCCTCGAAACGCAGCGCGTCCAGGAGGGCATCTACCTCTCCGCACGGCTCGGCCGCGAAATCGCCGCCGAGGAGATCGAGACGATCTCCGTCTCCCGCGCCCTCGACGTCCCGAACCTCTGAAGCCCGCGATGCACTACGCCAAGCGCCCCCAGAAGCCCGTCCCGGACGGCCCCGCGCCGGAACAGGACGAAGTGACGGGCTCCGTCGACTCGGTGGTCTACCGCAACGACGAGACGGGCTACGTGGTGCTCAACCTCAAGGTCGAGGGCGGCACGGCGAACGGCGCGCCCACCGCGGTCGTCGCGGGAGACGACATCGACGCCGTCGTCCATGTGCCGACGAACGGCATGACGAACGGCAGATGGGTTGCGCCGTCGGGCGCGACGAGCCGGAGATTCAGGTTGTTGACCAGCTTCGCCGTGCGAGAGTCGTGTAGCGAGGTGGCGGACCCCGCCGGATCGGTCCAGCAGAGCGTGGCGCGGATCGGCGACACGCCATCCCAGTTGAACGCGTGCTCGCGGACTGGTGCGGCCGTCGTGATTTGATTTTCGAGAATCGACGCGACGGCCGGGTTCGTCGCCGCCGTGCAGATCAGATCTGCCGCGGCCTTGGCGTCGACGAGCCCCCAGCCGAGCTTGTAGTCCGGGCCGGCGGTGCCGAGGTCGTCGGCCGTGTGGATGAGCAACCCCTTGAGCGTGCTCGCCCGCATGTACTCGCCGGGCTTCATCGACGTGTAGAGGCTGAGCAGAAGCTGCGCCGTGCCCGTCGCGTTCGGCGCGGCCATGCTCGTGCCGCTGCTGTACGCGTAGCTGGCGGTTCCGCTGGAATAGGATGAATACAGAGAATACCCGTTGGCGACGAGATCGGGTTTGATGCGTCCGTCGTCCGTCGGCCCCCAAGATGAATAGCCCTCCATCGTGGCTCCGGACAGGTTGCGAAGACCATTCACAACGGCATCCCTGACCGCCCCCACGGTGAGGACGTTCTTGGCGCCGGCGTAGAAGGCGATGGTGTCGTACCCCCCTCTGGCGGCACCGTCGCCCGGGGGATGGATGGCGCTGTCGTACGGAACCGTGGCGCCACCAGGGGTCAAGGCC
>JAAZAI010000355.1 GCA_012514445.1 Lentisphaerota bacterium | reverse complement strand
CGGCGTGTCCGTGTAGACGGCCACGCCATTCGCTCCGATGCGCAGCGGTTCGCCGTTGAATTCATTGTTGACCCACCCAGGCATATCGTTGGTGATGACGATGCCCGAGACCTCGACGGCGCCAAGCGAATTGTCGATGACCATGATGGTGGAGCCCCACGAGTTCGTGTAGTTGACGATCAGCGCGATGTCATCGGCGCTCGTCCAGGGAACCTGCGTCGTCGAGCCCGGAACGAGTCAGTTCGCCGTGTTGTTGTAATCCCATGTGCCGCCTTGGAAGGAGGTTGTGTCGTTGATTCCGCGGAACATCTTCACGCCTGCCTGGAGGGGCAGGATGCAGAGGCAGAGCGCCGCCGCGCAGAGCGGCAGGCGGTAGTGTCCAATGTGGATTCTCATTTTGTGCTCCTTGTTTTTCTGGGTGGGATCGAGCAGGTTTCGCCAGGCACCACGCACAGCGCGAGAGGCTTGACGGCCATGCCTTTTCCCGATTGGTCGATCTTCTCCATCAACAGGGAGACGGCCGTCCTCCCCGCTTTCTCGTAGGGCAGCGCCATTTGCGTGACGGAGATTCCCGCATATTCGGAATGTCCATCGCCAAACGTGACGATCGAGAGGTCTCTGGGCACCTGGAGCCCGGCGACGGCAGCGGCGAGGAGGATGCGCTCGGCCCGGTCGTAGGTCACGATTCCCGTCGCCCTCTCCTCGCCGCGCAGAGTGTTCGCCAGCCGCTCGATCTGGGCGCTTCCGCCCAGGTCGCCGAGTTCCAGCGCGGGATGGGGCTGAAGCCCGGCCTCTCGCATCGCGTCCTGGTAGCCGGCGAGGCGCAACGCCGCGCTGTAGTGGACCTCGTGGTCCGATTCGTGTCGGAGGTCGATGTAGACGATCCGGCGATGCCCCTTCTCGAGCAGGAGCCGAGTGGCGTCCCGTCCGCCGCGCCGCTCGTCGTACTTGACACAGTCGACGTCGAACGGCGCGTTCATCCAGATCGACGGAATCCGATACTGGCAAAGCAAATCGTTGATGTGGGAGGGGAAGCGATCCGTGTAGTTCACCAGCGCGCCGTCGCAGGACCACCGGCTGAGGAACGTCGGCAGCGACGCCGGGCTCGTCAGCGCCTCGTCCGAGAACCGACCGATCACCAGATGCTGGCCGGCCGCTTCCAGCGCCGAGCAGAGGGAGTGCAGCAGCGCCTCGGGGAGATAGCAGCGGCCGCGCTCCGTGCTCAGCACGAGCAGGACGGCGTTGAAGCGGCCGTTCTTCACGGCGGCCGCCGAGGCGTTCGGGAGGAATCCGAGATCGCGGGCGACCTGGCGTATCCTCTCGGCCCGTTCGGCCGTTCCGGACCAGACCTCCTTGTTGCCCCCGCGAAGCACCCGGCGGATCGTCGTCAGCGAACAGCCCGTTCGCTGGGCAATCTCATCGATCACGCTCATGTCGGGGCGCCTTCCAGTTTCGGGAGCCGGCCCGTGGCGGGGTCGTAAACCCCGAATTCCTCGGCTGCGCGGAGCAGCGCGAAGAGATTTTCGTCAGGGGTGTCGCGTCCGCACTGGTCTCCCGTGCTGAGGATGAAGCGCCCGCCCGCCCCTGCGTCGCGCATGGCCTGGCAGGCGGCGCGCGTCACATCGTCGGGCGTGCCGCGCAGCATCACGTCCGTGGTGTGCAAATTGCCCTTGAGCGTGAGCTTCTTCCCGTAGCGGCGCTTCAACTCGGCCAGATCGCAGTCGCCCATGGGCGGGATTTCGAGAGGGTCGATGACGGACAGCGCCGTCTCCTCGGCCATGATTTTCACCAGTGCCGCCTCGGGGCCGCAGGAGTGGACATGCGTGGGGAAGCCGTGGGCCGTGGCCAGCTCGATCCCGCGTTTCACGGCGGGAAGAGCCAGTTGCCGGAAGATGTCGACCGTCTGGAAGATCAGGGTGCCCGAGCCCCCCACGCAGAGGAAATCCGGCTTCTCGTCGAGCGCCATGATCTGCCGGAAGCGCCGTTCCACCGCGGCAACGCGCTCCTGAGCCCATTGCTCGTGCAGGTCGGGATTGTCGATGTAGCGAAACAGATCGTCCTCCGAGCGGAACGGATTCGTCCCCGTCAGCCAGACGCCGACGAGCCCCTGATCCCCCATCAACCGCTTCACGCGCTTGAGCTCCTCAGGTCCCGGCAGCACGGGCTTCACCCCTTCCACCGGCTCCCATCGCGACGGCACCTCCGGAAGCCCGAGTTTGGCGGGCTTGACGCCGGAGGAGGGCGAATCGGCCCGGTAGAACACATCGACCACCGGCTTCCAAATCCATTTTCCGTTCTCGCGGTACCCGGACTGCGTGACGAGCATGTCGTCGGTTCGGTGCACGATGTACCGCTGCCAATCCGGTTCGCGCGGATCGGCGTCCTCGGGAAAGTGCAACCAGAAATAGCCGTCCATCAGCGAGTCGATTCCGAAGTGGTGGGCGGCGCGAATGTAGGCCTCGTAGGGCGGCGGATCGTTGTAGAGGTACAAATCCCAGAACGGCTTTCCCGTGAGCCGGGCGGGGATCATGTTGGAGAAATCCGGCGAAACCGGCACCCGGTCTGGAATGCCTCCCCTCAATACCGTCAACAGCCTCTCTCGCGGTGTCATGCCGTCCCCCTGGCCCGAAGGCCTTGTCCACTTTCTGGAACCGTTTGCCCGGACCGTGTCGCCCGCGCAATTTTGATTGCGCAACCAAATTACCAAAAGAGCCCTGGGGTTGTCAAGTCGGTGCGTCCGAGTCCGGCGAATCGCAACAGGGCCGATCTTGTTTGCAGCGGCGTGCTCGGAGAGCCCGCCCTACCTCGTAGACTCCCCGTTTGGCGGTGATTTCGGGGCGCGATCTCCGAGCGCGCCGAATTCACCGCCAGAAGGCGGACCACTCACTCGAATCGGTCAGTTGCCTGACCGATTCACTTCCGGAGGCAGCGCAGCACGAGACGGCGGAAGAGCGACGCCTCGTCCTTCATGTATTTCGAGCCGCGCGTGATCTTGCAGAGGCTCAGACCGAGGTCCTTGGCGATGGCGCGCTGGGGCACGCCGTCGAGGAGCCGCTTCATGAGGTGCCAGCGCAACGCGATGTCCCGGCACTCGGAAGGAGTGCAGAGCTCGCCGAGGAAGCGACGGACGTCGTCTGCGGTCTTGAGGGAGGCGAAGGCCTCGGCGACCTCCCTCATGCTCGTCTCGTCGATTTCGCCAGGTTTCCGGTCCATGGTTCCTCCGATGCGGCCTGAGCCGCTTCACGCGCCCCGCGGCGTCGGAACGCCACGGGGCGACTTCCTCACCCGAGCATGCGGTAGAGGATGCCGGCCGCGACGGCCGATCCGATCACGCCGGAGACGTTCGGGCCCATGGCGTGCATGAGCAGGAAGTTCGACGGATCGTACTCCTGGCCGACCTTGTTCGAGACGCGGGCGGCCATCGGCACGGCCGAGACGCCGGCGGAGCCGATGAGGGGGTTGATCTTGTCCTTCGAGAAGAAGTTCATGACCTTGGCCATCCAGACGCCGCCCATCGTGCCGACGGCGAAGGCGAAGAGTCCGAGCACGATGATGCCGAGCGTCTCGACGGTGAGGAACTTCTCCGCCGCGAGCTTGGAGCCGACGGAGAGGCCGAGGCAGATCGTGACGATGTTGATCAGCGCGTTCTGCATCGTGTCGGAAATGCGGTCGACGACCTTGCATTCGCGGGCGAGGTTGCCGAACATCAGCGAGCCCATGAGCGGGACGGCGGAGGGGAGGAGGAGGCCGCAGAGGAGAATCACGACGATCGGGAAGATGACCTTCTCGATCTTCTTCACCTCGCGGAGCTGCTTCATCTTGATCCGGCGCTCGGCGTCGGTCGTGCAGAGCTTCATCAGCGGCGGCTGGATGATCGGCACGAGGGCCATGTAGGAGTAGGCCGCGACGGCGATCGCGCCGAGCTTGTCCGGGGCGAGCTTCGTGGTCAGCCAGATCGCGGTCGGGCCGTCGGCGCCGCCGATGATGCCGATGGAGGCGGCATCCTTGAGCGAGAAGTAGAGGTGGGGGACGAAGTCGTTGAGCAGGACGGCGCCAATGAGGGCTGTGAAGATGCCGAGCTGCGCGGCGGCGCCGAGCAGGCACGTCTTCGGGTTGGCGATCAGCGGACCGAAGTCCGTCATCGCGCCCACGCCCATGAAGATCAGGATCGGGAAGAGGCCGCTGTCCACGCCGAAGCTGAAGAGGTAGTAGAGGAAGCCGCCGGGGGAGACGGCGGCGGAAGCGATCTGCTCCGCGGTCATTTTGCCGACGCCGAGCATCTCGGGCGTCGTGACGCCCGCGAACGGGATGTTGGCGAGCAGGCCGCCGAGGCCGATGGGCAGCAGCAGCAGCGGTTCGAACTCCTTGACGATCGCCAGGTAGATGAGCAGCAGGCAGACGGGGATCATGATGAGCTGCCCCACGCCGTAGGGCAGGCCGCCGAGAATTTCGACTTCATGCCCCGGAACGAACTGGCCGTCCTTGCGGGTGTAGCCCTGGGTCGCCCACTCCGGCGCCTCGCGCAGCGTGAAGCCGTAGAGCCCGGTGTCCTTCCAGATGCCGGTGGAGCGCTCCATCAGAACCTCGGAGGTCAAATGGGCGTCGGCGTCGCGGGCCTTGGCCTCCTTTTCGGAGATCTGGGGCGCGGCGGCGTCCACGACGGGTTCGCCAAATGCAAGCCCGGCGAGCAACGCCACGCCGAGGAGAGAGAGGATTTTCTTCATGTTCGCGTTCCGTTCCGTTTGTGCTAGGCGATGGAGAAGAGCGTCTCGCCGGTCGAGACCTTGTCGGCGGCGACGACGGCCAGCGCGACGATCCCGGCGCAGGGGGCCTTGACGGGAATCTCCATCTTCATGGCCTCGAGGACGAGCACCTCGTCGCCGGCCGCGACGGGGGCGCCGTTCGCGACGGAGAGGCGCAGCACGAGACCGGGCACCGGCGCGGCGACGACCTCGCCGCCGGCGGGAATCGCGACCGGCGCGGTAGCCACGGGGGCGGCGGCCGGGGCGGCGACAGGCGCCGCCACGGGGACGGCCACGGGCGCGCCCGTGGAGCCGACGGAGAAGAGCTGGTCGCCGGTTGAAACCTTGTCCCCGGCGGCGGCCGTGAGGGCGACGACGCCGGCGCAGGGGGCTTTGACGGGGATCTCCATCTTCATGGCTTCGAGGACGAGCACCTCGTCGCCGGCGGCGACGGTGGCGCCATTCGCGACGGAGAGGCGCAGCACGAGGCCGGGGACGGGGGCGGAGACGGACTCGCCTCCGGCGGGGGCCGCGACGGCCGCTGCGGCGGAAGGGGCCGCGGGGGCGGCTTTCGGCGCCTGGATGCCGTCCTGGACGGAGATCGCGTACTTGACGCCGTCGACGGTGGCGGAGTCATCGCCCAGCTTCACGGCGAAGGGCTTGCCGTTGACGCTGACGGTGAACTCGCTGCCGCCGGCCTTCTCGGCGGGTTTCGCCGAGGCGCCCTTGCGCACGCCGTTGGGGGCGTTCTTCGGATCCTTGAGATACTGGATGCCCTTCTCCTGGCAGCAGGCGGCGATGAAGACGTTTTCGTCCGAGATCGGCAGACCGACGTCCGCGAGCATCTTCTCGGCGGCGGCGCGGCTCTTCTTCGGGTCGGCGTCGGTGCCTTCGAGCACGGTCTTCGTGGTGGGCTCGAGCTTGAGCTGCTCGGCCGCGATCTTGACGATCTCCGGGTCGGGCTCGACCGGCGTGCGGCCGAAGTAGCCGAGGACCATCTTGCCGTAGCCCGGGGCGATCTTCTTCCACTTGCCGAACATGACGTTGTTCATCGCCTGCTGGACGTAGAACTGGGAGACGGGCGTGACGGAGGTGCCGAAGCCGCCGAGGCGGACCGCGTCGTACATCTCCTTGATCATGTCGTCGTACTTGTCCATGAGGCCGTTGTCGCGCATCATCTGCGTGTTGGCGGTCAGGGCGCCGCCGGGCATCGGGGACCAGATGATGACGGGGTCGGAGGCCATCGCCTCGGGCGGGAGGAAGTAGTCCGCCATGCACTGCTTGAAGGTCTCCTCGGCCTTGCGGACCTTCTCGATGTCGACGCCCAAGTCGAAGTCGCTGTCGCGCAGCGCGTGCCAGAGCGTGACGATGTCGGGCTGGCAGGTGCCTCCGGAGACGGGGGCCATGGAGACGTCGACGCCGTCGGCGCCGGCCTCGAGGGCGGCCAGGTAGCAGGTCATGCCGTTGCCGGCCGTCTCATGCGAATGGTACTGGATGTGGATCTTGTCGCCGACGAGCTTGCGGGCGAGCTTGACCGTGTTGTAGGCGACGCGCGGGGGCGTGGTGCCGGAGGCGTCCTTGAAGCAGAGGCGCTCGAAGGGGATGCCCGCGTCGAGGATCTTCTTCACGCGGTCGGCGTAGAATTCGGGCGTGTGGGCGCCGCGGCTGTCCACGCCCGGGGGCAGGCCCATGAGCGTGACCGCGACTTCGTGGACGAGGCCGGCGTCGTGGATGCACTGGCCGGACCAGCGGAGGTTCTCGACGTCGTTGAGCGCGTCGAAGTTCCGGATCGAGCTGATGCCGTGCTTCTTGAACATCTGCGCATGCAGCTTGATCATGTCGGAGGACTGGGAGTCGAGGCCCACGACGTTCACGCCGCGCGAGAGCGTCTGCAAGTCGGCGTCGGGGCAGACGCGGCGGAACTCGTCCATCACGTCGAACGCGTCCTCCTGGCAGTAGAAGTAGCAGGACTGGAAGCGGGCGCCGCCGCCGGCCTCGAACCAGCGCATGCCGGCCTTGTACGCCGCGTCGACCGCGGGCATGAAATCCTTCGAGAAGACGCGGGCTCCGTAGACGGACTGGAATCCGTCGCGGAACGCCATGTTCATGATCTTGACTAGCTTCTTGGCCATGGAGAGGTTTCCTTGCTGTGATGGATAAATGGTGTCGCGAAGAGGATCCGAACTACTTCCCCGCGCGCTTCATCGCGACGGCGATCGCCAGCGCGACGGCCGCGTCGGCCGAGGGCTTCGCCTTGGGCGCGGCGGCCTTCGGCGCGGGATCCGGCAGGATGTGGCAGATCTTCGGGGCGACGGCCTCGAAGGCCTTCACGACGTAGACGAGGACGACCAAGAAAACGAACACCGAGCCCATGCCGGTTGCCATGAGGATTAAACCTTGATTCAAAATGCCCATTTGATGCGCCCTCGATTGCTGGTTGAAAAATGATGCCGATTAATTGTAGCGAATCCGCAGGCGCAAGGCAAGCTCCGAATCCCATGCCGCGTTTTTGAGTTTATCCGCGCGACGGGAACGTGTATAGTATAACGAAACAGCGCCATTCCCCGGCGGACCCGGCGGGAGGCGGCCTACGCCATCGCCGGCGGGACGGGAACGACACGCATGACGCACACCCTGGATTTTCTGCACGAGGCCTTTTCGAACTTCATCGAGGGGGGGAGCATCGTCGACGTGGAGCAGTTTCGCGGCGGCCACATCAACCAGACGTACTTCATCACCCACGAGGACGGCCGCGGCCGGCGCCGCCGCTACGTCATGCAGAACATGAACCGGACCGTCTTCCCTCGCCTGAAGGAGCTGATGGAGAACGTCATCCGCGTTTCCGAGCACATGCACCGCCGCTGCACCGCGCAAGAACACCCCGACGCGCGCCGCGGCTACATCCACTTCGTGCGCGCCCGGGACGGCCGGAACAGCCTCGATTCCGAGGCCCTGGGCTTCTGGCGGCTGTACCACTTCATCGAGAACGCCGTCGGCAAGATGACCCCGTCGAGCGAGACGGAGGCGTTCGCGGCGGGCGAGGCGTTCGGCAAGTTCCAGGAACTGCTGGCCGACATGCCCCCGCCGCGCCTGCACGAGACGATCAGCCGCTTCCATGACACGCGCTGGCGCTACGAGAACCTGGAGGCCGCGGCGGCGAAGGACGCCTGCGGCCGGCTCGCCGGCTGCCGGGACGTCCTCGACGGCCTGCGCGAGCTCAGGGACGCGGCGCTCGCCGTCCAGCTCGCCGCCGAGGCGGGGCGCCTCCCCGAGCGCGTCGTCCACAACGACGCGAAGCTCTCCAACGTGCTGCTCGACTCGACCGACGGCCACGCCGTCTGCGTCATCGACCTGGACACCTGCATGCCGGGGCTCTCCCTGCACGACTTCGGCGATCTGATGCGCAGCATCTGCAGCAGCGAGGACGAGGACACCGAGAACCCCGGGCGGATCGTGGTGCGCAAGGACATGTTCGCCGCGCTGCACGCGGGCTACGTCAAGGGCGCCACGGGCATGCTGACGGCGGAAGAGCGGGCGCTGCTGCCGGAGTCCGGCGCGGTGCTCACGCTCGAGGTGGCGGTCCGGTTTCTCGCCGACTACCTCGCGGGAGACGTCTACTTCCGGGTCAAGCATCCGGAGCACAACCTCGTGCGGGCGCGGGCGCAGCTCGTGCTGGCGCGCAAGCTCGTCGCGGCGATGCCCGAGCTGCACGCGATCGCGGCGGAGCAGGAGCGGGAATGAAGGAGCACGACATGGACAAGAAGGCGATCGAACCCTGGATCACGGAACGGCTGCACGAGTGGTCGACGATCTTCGACACGTGCGCCACGTGCCCGGCCGTCAACTCGGCGCGCGGCTACCGCCTGCCCGGGCAGTCGATGATCATCGACGTGCTCAACGGCATCGTCGGGCTGATCTTCCCCGGCTGCCTGAGCAACGAGGAGGCCCCCGCGTTCGTCGGGCACCTCGACGGCGTCCGCGACACGGGGCGCGTGGCGCAGGATCTCTACGACTGCGTGCTGCCGGTGGCCAAATACTATTGCGAGCACAAGATCTGCCAGCACTGCGGCGACTGCGAGGCGTTCGCGCGCCGCGCCGTCGAAGGTCTCTTCGCGGCGGGCCCCGAGATCCGCGCGACGCTGCAGGACGACGTCCAGGCCGCCTACGAGGGCGACCCGGCCGCGCGCTCCCAGATCGAGGTGGTCATGAGCTACCCCGGACTCTACGCGGTCTCGGTGCACCGCGTGGCGCACCAGCTCGTGAAGCTCGGCGTGCCGCTGATCCCGCGGGTGATGAGCGAGTTCGCGCATTCGCGCACGGGCATCGACATCCACCCCGGCGCCACGATCGGCCGCGGCTTCTTCATCGACCACGGCACGGGCGTCGTCATCGGCGAGACGTGCCGCATCGGCTCCCGGGTCAAGCTCTACCAGGGCGTCACGCTCGGGGCGCTGAGCTTCGCCAAGGACGAACACGGCAACCTCGTCAAGGGCGTCAAGCGCCACCCGGACGTCGAGGACAACGTGATCGTCTACGCGGGCGCCACGATCCTCGGCGGGGACACCGTCATCGGCCACGACTCCGTCATCGGCGGCAACGTGTGGCTGATCCACTCCGTGCCGCCCTTCAGCAAAGTCTACAACGCCCAGCCCAGCCCCTTGGTCAAGACCAAGCCCTGAACGCGGACGATTTCCGCGCAGACGCGCGGCGTCCGACGCCCAGAGAAAGAAAGAAAGAGGAACCCGACACCATGACGATCCGAGATGTCTTCGAACACCCCGAGAATTTCAACTTCAACGTGGACCGCCTTGGCGAGTGCATGATCGAAAACCCGGTCAAGACGACGAACTACGTCGAGGACGGCGACCGCACGCTCATCGCGCACGATCTGGCCTACATCTGCAAGATGCACGAACGCGGCGCCGCCCCCTCCTTCGAGAAGACCGGCCCCCACGCCAAGATCTTCCACGACCCCGCCTGGAGCCGCGCGGCCATCGTGACCTGCGGCGGCCTCTGCCCCGGCCTCAACGACGTGATCAAGGGCATCGTCCAGTGCCTGTGGTTCGACTACGGCGTGCGCCACATCTTCGGCGTGCGCTACGGCCTCGAGGGCTTCATCCCCAAGTACGGCCACGAGCCGATGATCCTCGATCCGGAGGTCGTGGACGACATCCATCAGGAGGGCGGCACGATCCTCGGCTCCTCCCGCGGCGGACAGGACACGGCGGAAATCGTCAGCACCCTCTCCCGGCTCAACATCAACATGCTCTTCTGCATCGGCGGCGACGGCACGCTGCGCGCCGCGCGCGACATCGCCGAGGAAGCCAAGCGCCGCCAGCT
This sequence comes from Lentisphaerota bacterium, assembly GCA_012514445.1. Lineage (GTDB taxonomy): Bacteria > Verrucomicrobiota > Kiritimatiellia > RFP12 > UBA3636 > JAAZAI01. The sequence continues at coordinate 1,401 of JAAZAI010000355.1, read as the reverse complement.
CAAGATCAGCGTCGTCGGCGTCCCCAAGACGATCGACAACGACCTCGCCTTCATCGGCCGCAGCTTCGGCTTCGAGACCGCCGTCTACGCCACCGGCACCGTCATCACCGCCGCCCACACCGAGGCCAAAGGCGCCCACAACGGCATCGGTCTCGTCAAGCTCATGGGCCGCGACTCCGGCTTCATCGCCGCCTACGCCTGCCTCGCCAACTCCGTCGTCAACATGTGCCTCATCCCCGAGTTCCCCTTCGAACTCGAAGGCGAGCACGGCGTGCTCACGGCGCTCGAGAGACGCTTCGGCATCGGCAAGACCCACGCCGTCATCGTCGTGGCCGAGGGCGCCGGCCAGAACCTGATCCAGGACGGCGACGTGCGCAAGGACGCCTCCGGCAACGTGCTCAAGAAGGACATCGGCGAATTCCTCAAGCGCAAGATCGAAGAACACTTCGACTCGAAGGGCCAGGACGTCACCGTCAAGTACTTCGACCCGAGCTACAGCATCCGCAGCGTGCCGGCGCAGGGCACCGACGCGATCCTCTGCTACATGCTCGCGCGGGGCGCCGTCCACGCCGCCCTGGCCGGCCGCACCAACTGCGTCGTCGGCAAGTGCGCGGACGTGTTCATGCTCGTGCCCATCTCGCTGGCGACGATCGAACGCCAGAAGGTGGACGTCCACGACGCCCTCTGGCAGTCCGTCGTGGACGTCACGCGCCAGGGCGAGTACATGGGCTACGAGCCGCTCGTAAGCCGGTAGGCCCGGAGCGCCATGAAGCACGCGTTCTCGACCGTCACGCTGGCGCCGGCGCTGGACATCACGCTGACGTGCCGCAAGTTCCCCGAACCGGGGGACGTGATCACCGGGTTCTCGGAAATCGAGACGCCCGGCGGCAAGGGGCTCAACGCCGCGCGCTGGCTCGCGATGCGCGGACATCCGGTCGTGGCCTCCGGCATCATCGGCGCCGAGGACATTGCGCCGTTTCTCGCGCTGATGGCCCGCTACGGCATCGCCGACGCGCTCTGCCGCGTGCCGGGCCCGAACCGCCGCAACGTGATGGTGACCGCGCCGGAGGGCATGTTCAAGGTCAACCGCCAGGCGTTCCCCTTTCTGCAACCGGAGGACTGGAGCCTGGAGCGGATTCTCGCGCCGTGTCTCGAGAGCGGCGTGTGCGTGCTGGCGGGGTCGCTGCCCCGGGCCGTGCCGCCATCGGTCTACGCGGAGATGATCGCGGCCCTCCGCCGCGCCGGCGTGCCGGCCGTCCTCGACGCGGCGGGCACTCCCCTCGCCCTCGGCCTCGAGGCCGGCCCGGCGCTCATCAAGCCGAACAGTCAGGAATGCGGCGAGATTCTCGGCGCCGTGCCGCGGACGCCGGGAGAATTCCAGGCCGCCTGCCGGACGCTGCT
>JAAZAI010000040.1 GCA_012514445.1 Lentisphaerota bacterium | reverse complement strand
GGTCGTCGAGCTGACGCTCCCCGCGCCGCTGAAGGAGGGCGGCGCCTACCACGTCGTCGCCATCGGCGTCGGAAGCGAAATGGTGACCGCCGGCAAGACCGCCGCCTCCTTCATCTACCGCGCCGCCTCACCGTATCGCGACGATCCGACCGGCGACGCGCTCGGCGCGACAATGACCGGCCTGCGCCGCGTCACGTCGGTCGGCAACGGTATCATCCTGCTCGAATTCGGCGCCGGCTACTCCGTGCCCGGAGGCAACAAGCTGGCCGATTACGCGATCACGGTGAACGGGCGGCCCGTCGACATCCGCGCGATGGGACGCCGCAGCAAGATCGACGTCTACGTGCCGGTCGGCTGGCCGTTCAAGGGGCTGCTCCAGCACGAGGTCTTCCTCGACATCGGTGCGCCGCTGAAGAACGGCGACGTCGTGCGCGTCGAGGCGGCGCCCGCCGTCACCTGCGGCGCCACGGCCGCGACCCTCGTCTTCGACGACCGCGAATCGTTTTCCTCCGCGATCAAGGTGAACCAGGTCGGCTACGTGCCCGACGGCATCAAGCTCGCCCGCGCCGGCCGCTGGCTCGGCTCGTTCCCCGACCCGTCCGCCGAACTCGCAACGCCCGCGGCGTCCGCCTCGGCGGGCGGCGCGGCTGGGATGAGCGCGGCGGCGCTCTTCGCCAAGGGCCCCGTGATCGACGCGACCTCGCCGGTCGACGGCCACACGGCCTTCCACCGCTCCCTCGCGCCGTGGGCACTGCGCTTCGACGCGCCCCCCGCCTTCGAAATCCGCCGCGCCGATACGCACGAAGCCGTTTTCACGGGCACGGCGACGCTCAAGTCCAAAGGGGATGAAGTCGACGGGCGTGTGAACCATTCGGCGGAAAACGTCTTCGAGATCGACTTCACCGCCTTCAAGACCCCCGGGCGCTACTACATCGCCATCGCGGGCGTCGGCCGCAGCTTCGAATTCGGAGTCGGGGACGACGTGTACAAGACGGCCTTCGAGACGCAGGCCTACGGCGTCTTCGCGCAGCGCTGCGGCCAGGAGCTGGCACCGCCGTACTCGGACTGGGAGCGCATCGCGTGCCACGTCGTCGGCGTCGTCCCCACGACGGAGAAGCGCCATCTGGCCCACGAGTTCGGCAAGTTCGTCGAGAACCGAATCCCCGTCGTCCTGCCGGCCTCCGGCGGCCACCACGACGCCGGCGACTACAACCCGCGCTCCCACATCGACGTCGCGCAGACGCTGCTCACGGCGTACGAGCTGTTCCCGAAGAAATTCTTCGACGGGCAGCTCAACATCCCCGAGAAAGCCAACGGAATCCCCGACATCGTCGACGAAGCCCTCTGGGCCCTGCGCCTCTGGGACGGCCTCTACGACCCCGAGACCGGCGCCGTGTACAACGGCACGGAATCGCAGGGCGATCCGAACTTCATCCAGACCGTCGAACTCGACGACAAGGGCGACTACGCCTGGGCGCCCGATTCGCAAGGCGCGCTCAACTACGCCGGGACGCTCGCGCAGGCCGCGCGCATCCTTGCCGTCTCCGGCCAGGCGGAGCAGGCCGCCGCGTTCACCGCACGAGCCGAGAAAGCCTACGCCTGGGGCAAGGCCCACAAGCCAGACGCCAAAGACATCAAGGTCTTCGGCCGCTTCTACGTGGCGCCCCTCGCCTTCGCCGCCGCCCAGCTCCACCGCACCACCGGCAAGGCCGCCTACCACGAGGACTTCCTCGCCAACACGCCGTGGCGCGACAACGCCCAGGCGGAGATGATCGCCGGCGACGGCGCCTACGACCTGTCGCTCGCCGCCTACGCCTACGCACTCGCGCCAGACGCCCAGTGCGACGCCGCAGTCAAGCGCGCGGCGCTCGCCAGCATTCGCCGCGAGGCCGACATGTACATCGACGGCTCCTCCAAGATGGCCTATGCGTTCATCCGCCACCCCTACGCCCCCATCACCTGGGG
>JAAZAI010000354.1 GCA_012514445.1 Lentisphaerota bacterium | reverse complement strand
AAGCTGGCCGGCCCCCAGCCGTTCGTAGCCACCGCGCCGTTGAACCTGGTCTACATCGGCGACACGGAGAAGATGGCCGTCCCCGACAAGGGGAGCCAAATGCTCTATCTCGGCGCCGACGCCGGCCTCATGGCCCAGAACGCCTATCTGTATTCCGCATCGGAAGGACTCGCGTGCGTCGTGCGCGGCATGATCGAACACGATCCGCTCGCCAAGCTGCTCAATCTGCCGAAGCACAAGCGAGTCCTGCTCGGGCAGACGATCGGCCACCCGGCGAAGTGATCGTCCAAGCCCGGACGGGCGACGACCGAGTCATGCCGGTTGACTCGCGACGACGTTTCAACGGATGATCGGTCAGGCCGCGCCTCAACGGAAACGAAACGAAATGACCTCCGTCTCCCCCGCCCGAAGCGGACTCCCGCCCGCGCTGGCCGATCGTCCCCGACGCCATGTGCTCGGGCGGCTGTTCGTCGAATGGTTCAAAATCGCCCTCACCGTCATCGGCGGCGGCTACGCCATCATCATCGTCGCGGACGACGTCTTCGGCAAACGCCTGCGCTGGCTCGACGAGGGCGAGCTGCTCGAACGGCTCCCGCTGTTCCAGACGATCCCCGGCCTGATCGCGGGCAACTCCGCGATGTACGTCGGGATGCGCCTGGCCGGCGTCGCGGGCGCGGCGGTCGCGCTCGTGGCGGTCGCCCTCCCCTCGCTGATCATCATCACGGCCATCGCCATGGCCTTCGCGCAGCTTCCCGCCGGCAACCCCGTGCTCGACGGGGCGTTCATCGGCCTGCGCTGCGCGCTCTGCGGCATCGTCGTGGCCACGATCGCGAAATCGTGGCGGCGGATCGTCAACGGCCTCTACGGCTGGATCGCGGTGCCGCTCTACTGCGTGCTCATCATCGGCTTCAACGTCCCCGCCGGCCGGATCCTCGTCGCGGCCATCGCCTTCGGCGTCCTCGTCTTCACGCTCGGTCCGCGCGTGAGAGGCCGTCTTGACGGCTGGAGGGCCCGCCCGCGATGACGCTGCTCGCCATCTTCGCGATCTTCTTCCGCTTCGGGCTGATCTGCTTCGGCGGCGGCAACGTCCTCACGCCCGTGTTCATCGAGGAGCTGGTCGAGGCGCGGCAGTGGATGACGCTCGCCGAGTTCGGCAACCTCCTCGCGATCGCGCAGATCACGCCGGGGCCGATCAGCATCAACGCCGCGACGTTCTTCGGCTACCGCCACGCCGGCATCCCCGGCGCCGTCGCGGCGACGGCCGGCCTGCTGGCCCCGTCGTTCCTCCTGGTGACGCTCGCCCTGCGCACGCTCGAACGGCAGGCGAAAAGCGCCTGGGTCCGCGGCCTGATGTGGGGCGTCGGCCCTGCCACGATCGGCCTGCTTGTGGCGGCCGCCCTGATCTTCTTCGAAATGACGGTTCTCACCGGCCCGATCCCCTGGAGGGCGCTGCTCGAGACGCTGACGCTCCAGCCCGCGGAATGGCCCGAGGGCCTCAGGATCCGGCCGTTCGCCGCGCTGCTCTGCGCCGGGTCCGCCCTGGCGCTGTGGCGAAACAAGATTTCGCCGACGACGCTGATCTTCCTCTGCGCCGCCGCCGGCGCCATCGTCTTCCCGCTGCTCGGCACGTGAGCGCCGACTTCGTCGCCGCACACGAGGGGGCAGGGTTCAGGGGTCAGGGGGGGATTATCTTTGTCGCGAACTTTGTCGCGAGCTT
>JAAZAI010000039.1 GCA_012514445.1 Lentisphaerota bacterium | reverse complement strand
CCACGTGCAGGTGCCGAAGATCGTGTCGCTGGCGATCGTAGTCCAGACTTCGTTCGTGGCGCCGTTGCAGACGTTGACCGCGCGGAAGCGGCAGTAGTAGGTTCCGAAGGGCTGGCTGGAGAGCGTCTTCGAGAACGCCTGGGGCGCAGAGAGATCCGGCCAGGTTTCGATCACGGAGAGGGTTTCGGCGTCGGTGCCGAACCAGAGTTCGACGGTGGCGTTCGAGACGCCGATGTCTGTGAGCGAACCCGTGATGTCGAGCGTGGTGCCGGTCGCCGTGATGGAGGCGGTGCCGAGTGCCGGGTCGCCGGGCGTCGTGAACGAGAAGACGCCGGATTGCGCCGCGCCGGAGGCATTCGTGGCGAGGTGACGGGCGTAGTAGGTTGTCGAGCAGAGCAGGCCGGCGAGCGTGTGCTCGTAGGTGCCGGTGGCGGAGACGCCTGCGGCGACGAGATTGGTCTGCGCGAGGTCTTCAGCCGAGGTGCCGTAGGCGATGAGGATGTCGGGGTTGGACGTGCCGAGGCGGGTGACCGTGTAGGTCAGGTCGGCGGAATGGAAGTCGACATCGGCAACGGTCGAGACGCCGAGGGCGGGGAGATCGGCGACAATGGTTTCGATGGTGCCGTACGCGGCGAAGGCGGCGTTGGCGACGGAGTCGTATTCGGCTTTGATCCAGTCGGCGGACGAGACGGCGTCGCGGAGGCGCATTTCGTCGAGGGAGCCCTTGAAGGACGTCTCGACCTTGGCCTGGTTGTTGCCGAGGACAAGCGTCTTGTTGTTGTCGGTGGCGGCTGCGACGATGTTCTTGGTCGATTTCAAGGTGCCGTTTAGATAGGCGCGGGATGTGGTGCCGTCGTAGACGACAGTGAGGAACTGCCAGTTGCCGTCGGCGACGTTGCCGAAGACGGTGGATTGTTGGCTGTCGCCATTTGCGCCGCGGTGGTCGAGCAGGGTCGTGCTGCCGTCGCGGAGCGTGATTTCCCAGCCATTGGAGTCGTTGTAGGCGGTCTTGCGGCCGATGATCCGGTCGTAGCCCGGCGTCTGCCCCGTCTTGTACTTGAGCCACGTGGAGACGGTGAATGAGTTGCCGAGGCCCAGCGAGTTGTAGTTCGGTACGACGATGCCGAGCCCGTCTTTATCCTGTTTGGCGCCGTTGGAGATTTGTCGGGCGGCTCCGAGCTTGCCGGCGGCGACGTAGGTCGTGCTGCCGTTGCTGCCGTCGAGATTGTTCGCGGTGGCGTCGGCGGACGTGGTGCCCGCCTCGTTGAGATGCCAGACTCCGGCGTACGTCGCCGCGCCCCAGACGGAGCCGTCGGTCTGCGAGGCGGCGTGCTGCGTGGAGTCGGAGCCCCAGTAGGCCGTGATCTGGGTGGTGGCGGCGAGTTCGGGGATCTTGACCCAGATGAGCGACGTTCCGCTGGTGTTCCAGGTGTCGATTTCGTAGGCGAGGAGATTGCCGGCCGCGTCGGCGAAGCGCAGGTTGACGCCGCCCTCCGCGAAGAGGTCGTACGAAAAACCGTCGATCGAGGTGTCGAACTTCACCAGGGCGGGGAAGTTCGTCAGGGAGGAGGTGCCTGCGTAGCCGGAGAAGGCGACGGGCATCTTGCGCTGAAAGTCTGTCTCGACAATCAAATCCGCCCAGCCGGGCAGAACGGCGGTCGCCAGCATCGCGAACGTCGCGAGCAAGCGGATGTTGGTCTTCTTCATGACTTGTCCTCCCTTTCCCGTCGCCGTTGCGGCGGTTCTGTTTCCGTGGCTCCGGTTCCGATGACATCGGAGGGGCGGAGTGCTTTCATCGAAAAAGTGGTGAAATCGACTGGTGCTCGCATTCGACCGATCTGAAAAGTCGTTACGTGACTAAATTACAGCAACTCGCGCCGGGGTGTCAAGAAAATGTTCTGTGTTGCCTGTTGTTGGGGATTATGGTAGAGTAGGAGGCCTCAAGAGGGGTTCAGGGCCCTGAATGGGGGCGACAAGGTTTCGACGGAACGGTTGGGGCTTCAGTTGCGCGCCGAGGACTCCGGTATACTCGACAATGTCCGGAAAAAACAAACCGCCAACTCTGAATTGGCTCTCGCGGCTTAATTAGCCACGACGCTGAACCGCCGATGTCTGCTGAGCGGGGAAGTGTCATACAGCAGGCTGGCATGCCGCCGTGCGACCGGGTAGGCATGCGACACCGACGTGGACGCTGGCGCATCAGGTGGCCCGCCCTTGGGCAGCCGGATGGGCGAGACTCAATCAAGGGATACGCGCGTAGATGCTGAGGTGACTTCGTTTCGGACGGGGGTTCGACTCCCCCCGCCTCCACCAGTCTCCATCTTGAATCGCCCCGGCGATTCAAGATTCCGCCTTGGCAGGCCCCTCCTCTTGCGGCGTGGGTTTCTGGCATGGCGAATCGCATGGGCCTGCAAAGGCGGGGAGACTGGTGCCACGGCGGAATCGCATGGCGATGGAGACGGGCGACATGGCTGGCGAACCCCATTATTTCTACGTGTATTTTCTGGCGGACGTTGCGACGGGCGAACATCGCTATGTTGGCCAGTCGTCGTTGAAACCCGCGGAGCGTCTGAAATGGCATAATTCCGGTAGCGTCCCCCATACGGCGAAGTACCGTCCTTGGAAAATCACGGCGGCCATTGCCGTCGATTCCGAATCAAAAGCCCTCGAACTTGAACACTATTTCAAGTCCCATTCCGGGCGGGTTTTCGCGGCAAAGCACTTCTGATCCACCAGTCTCCATCTTGAATCGCCCCGGCGATTCAAGATTCCGCCTTGGCAGGCCCCTCCGCCTTGGCAGGCCCCGATCATGGAACCACGCGAGTGCCGCCGCCGCGCCGGATCCCCTGGGAACGCGGGGCTCCGCACCCGCCGTG
>JAAZAI010000353.1 GCA_012514445.1 Lentisphaerota bacterium | reverse complement strand
TGATCCGAGTAGATGGAGACGCCGGCGCCGCCGCCCAGCCCGGCATCGGGTGAAAGGGCGTTGAAGCCGATGAAGCTGTTTTCAATCGTGAGCTTGCCGCCGTCCACGTCGATCGCACCCCCGCATTCCGAGGCGATGCAGTCGGTAATCGCGCTGTGGCGGAGGATGAGCTCGCCGGTAGTTTGTACGGAGATCGCACCGCCGAAGGCGGCCGTGCCGTGGGAGAAGGCGACCCCTTCGATCGTGACGCGCGCGTAGACACTGAAGATCTGCCTGTCGGGAATGCCGTCGCCGTTGGAGTCGCCGCTGTTCGTCAGCAGGTCCGCGCCGGGACCTTTGATGACGAGATTGCGGCGGAGCGCGGTTGTGCCGCCGCCCGTCATGCGGATCGTGGCGGGGTACTCGGGCAGGGCGAAGGTGATTGCGTCGTTGTTTCCGGCTTTGGCGAGCGCGTAGGCGAGGGAGCCAGGCTGGCCGTCGTTGAGCGCGCGCGTCACCAGATGGTTGCGGGGGGTCAACTGGACCTGGATGGCCAACGTGCGCGTGGAGGTGAGCAGGGAGGCGTCGCGCGCGCTGAGCGTAAACGTCGTGCCTCCGGGGTCGTCCATCGGGAACAGGTAGCCGGGATCAAGGACATAGGCGAGGTTCGTCAACGAGCCGAGGATCGCGTTCGTCGAGCCCGTCATCGTATAGACGCCTCCGCCTCCTGCGGTGAAGCCGCCGAGGTTTTCGAGCGCGCCCTTGGCCGGGTTGTCGAGCTGGATCGTGAAAAGGACGGAGTTCGTGTCGTCGCTGGAGAGGCCGAGGTCGGCGAATGGCCGGATCGGCGCCGCCGGCGGGATGAGCAGGGGCTGTTCGGCGATGGGCGGGACGTTGAGGATCTGGGGTGCGTTGTTGACGCCGGTGATGCGGATGGAGAGGTTGTTGTTCTGCGTCGAGGCGCCGGTGGCGTCGACGACCGTGAGGATGACGACCGTCGTGGCGGTGGCTTCCGGCGGAACGGCGCCGCGCACGGGCGTGAACGTCGTGGCTTGCAAGGCGGCGACCAGGTTGCCGGCGGACTGCAGCGGGAACGTAGTGCTGGAAAGCGTCCCGAGACTCGGGTCCGAGAGCGCCAGCGTGGCGCGGAGCTGCTGCTGGCCCCCCATGTCGGGGTCGGAGACAAAGACGTCCGGGAGAAGGATGAAGGCGGCATCGGCGTCCTTCTTCTCCAGTGTGACGAACGGAATTCCCGAAATGGTCGGCGGCGTCTGGGCCTGGACGATCGTGAGCCAGTTCGTAACGACGTCCCCGCCGCCGTGCCGATCAGCCAGTTCAAAGCGGAAGGCGACCTGTTCGGTGGCGGTCGTCATGACGTTCGGGCAGGAAGCGAATTCGAGGTCGGCGATCAGCGGCCGCAGGTTGATGAAGGTCCCGCTGAGCAGATTCGTGTTGCTGAGCGTGCCCAGATAGGCTTGCGCGGGATCCACGAGCGAGGCGGCAAGCGTGAACTCGGAATCGCCGTAGTCCAGATCCGTGATGCCGTCGAGGACGAAAGGCCGCACCGTCT
>JAAZAI010000352.1 GCA_012514445.1 Lentisphaerota bacterium | reverse complement strand
ACTTCAAGGGCGGCAAGAAGCAGGCGCTCCAGTTCCTGGTCGGCCAGGTGATGAAGCTGAGCAAGGGCAAGGCGAATCCGGCGATGGCCGGCGAGGCGATCGCGAAGGCGATCGCGGAAGGGTAGGGACATTTCATGCGAGGCAAGCTGATCACGTTCGAGGGCGTCGAGGGCGGCGGCAAGTCCACGCAGGCGAAGCGCCTCGCCGAGCGCCTCCGCGCGGAGGGCATCGACGTTCTGACGACCCGCGAGCCGGGCGGGACGCCGACCGGCGAGGTCATCCGCGACCTTCTGCAGCACAATCTCGGGGGCGAGCCGCTTTGCGACGCCGCCGAGGCGCTGCTTTTCTGCGCGAGCCGCGCGCAGATCTGCCGCAACGTGCTCGGGCCCGCGCTGGCGGCCGGCACGTGGGTCGTCCTGGATCGCTTCACCGATTCGACGCTGGCGTATCAGGGGTACGGCCGCGGTTTCGACCTGGCCACGCTGCGGGCGATGAACGACTTCGCCACGGGCGATGTGAAGCCCGCGCTGACTGTGTTGATCGACATTCCCGTGGAGCTTGGACTGTCCCGGGTGCTGGCGAGAAGCAATGGTACCCGCGATCGCATCGAAAGTGCGCCGCTGGAGTTTCACAAGCGGCTTCAGGCCGGGTATTTGGAGATGGCCAAGCGCGAGCCCGAGCGCTTTATCGTGATCGACGGCACAGCCGAGCACGATGCGGTTTTGGCGAAGATCTGGGAAGCGGTTGAGACTCGACTCCTTCGGGCATAGCCCGCGTGGACGGCGAACTAGTCTCGAGGAGTGGTGATGGGAGTGTCCGCCATGAATGATATGAAGCCCATGCGCGCTCAAGTCGGAAGAATCCTTGGTAGGGTGCTGATCTTGATGGTTGTGGTTTTCGTTCTGTTCATGGTCGTCAACATGACACGCGTGTGGGTGTCGGTCATGACACGAGTTGAACGGAGGGCAGCCCAAGCTTCGGTCGTTTTGACGGCGGATCAGTGGACTGTGCTGACCAACACGGGTTTTTCCTGGGCTCGTGTGGAGGATGCCGTTTCAGGACGAACAATAGCAAGTTTTGGCGATTGCGATCCACACTTCAGGATGATACTCCAAGCGACGTGGGCTCCTGATCTGCACGTGGTGTCGATGACGGAAACCAACGTCCAATACAGGCTTTCATATTCTGCTGGAATGGATCCGGCCGACATTTCTGTCAGCTTGAAAGAGGGACGCATTTACTTCAAAGTCGGCGATCATTGGTATCAAGGCGGATCGGCTGCACGTTTTCTGGAGTTGCTCTCGTCTTCGACGACGAAAGAATGATCAGGATACGAATGGCGGCTTGATTGGCTTCTCCTGAGCTTTGCGAGGGGACAAGGGGGATCTCAGCCACGATCATACCGTTTTTTTAAGTAAGGCTGTCGCCATGATTCAAGCCTTGTTTGCTCATGTCACAGTTTCGAAACTGTGACAATCACGGCTCTGCGTTGATTACAGATAATGGCTCTACAAGCACCGATTCTTTCGATTCGTCTCCCGCACCACCTTCCTGTCACAGTTTCGAAACTGTGACAGGGAGGCCGGAGGTAACGACTCCAGTTGCAGCTTGCGGGCCATTCATCCAAGCAATGCGAAGCGGGGTGGGGCGCAGCCGTTTCTGCTTCGCCGCTGGCTACGCAGGACAAGCCCGGCAAGCCGCTCCTGAAGTTTTCATGCTTTTTGTCCAATTATTGCGCGGCGGGGAGAAACGACTCGCGTGGACGTGTACGTGAACGTACGAGTATGTGGACGCTCGCGAGCGCCTGCTGCAAGGCTGAATCATTCGCCTTGGAGCAGCCCTTCCAGATTCTCGCGGCTGAGCAGGGCTGCTTCTTGTGGCCTTTCCAGGAAGGGGCTGACATCGTCGCACACGGCTTTGAAGTCCATCGCGGCCACCCGCTCCCGCACGAGTTCTCTCCAGGATCGCGCGTCGAAACGGCCCGCGCCTTGCGTCTGGTCCAAGGCGTTTTGCAGCAGGGTCAGGTTCGGCGCCACCGGCGGACGTTGCGAGAGGTACCAGACCAGATCGTACCAGTCACGCCCCTTGACATGCTGACGGGCGAGGGCGGCATGGAGCTTGCCCGCCAAGAGCGACGGCGTGTCGAAATATTGCACCAGGAAAGTCAGATGACGGGTGACGATCCGCCTTTCGCAATGCGCTCCCGCAGGCGGCCGCGTGTCGATCTCCACCTTGATGGACAGCTTTTCGGCGGGGTGTCCCGACAGGCCCGCTTCGTGCAGAAGCCCGGATAGGCGCACCCAGCCCGTATGCACCACTTTGCGGTCATTCCAGGTCACCTCCGGGTTGAACCCCGCAAACACCAGATCGCGCTTCAGCTTGGCCATCCAGTCCCGTCCCGCGTAGCCCGCCTCCGACACGAGCGAAAAGTCGAGATCTTCCGAGAATCGCGGCAGATTGTGCAGGAAGCGCAGCGCCGTTCCTCCGACGAAGGCCACCGCCCGGAAAGCCTCGCTCTCGTGAAACGAACGCAGCGCGAACGCCTGGAGATATTCTCGAAGCCGGTTCCGGGCTTGTCCTGGATCCGTCATGCCCTCGATCAAGGCCAAGGATTCCTCTTTCATAGCGCCACCGTCCCTTGTCCCGCATCGGATGTCATCTGCAGCCACCGTTGGACCGCCCGGTCGAGGCGGGGACTGCGAAACCGTTGGCTATGGCGTCTAAGCCGGTCGGCGTCAATCTGCTCGACATGCTGGTAGCGCATCTCCTCCAGACGCTCCGGCGTCCACTCCCCAGCCGTCAGATGCCAGTGGTCCAACAAGGCCTTTTCCGGTTGGGCGATCAGGAATTTCCGGGCGCCGACGCCGACGGATTGAAAGCCGAAGAAGCCGTCCTGCTTGATGTTGCGATAGTCGAATACACCGTACGGATTTTCGAAGCGGCGCGGCACCCGCGGCGTCACGCTGGTGAATTGGACGACGCGTTCGGGAATCAGGTCGTAGTGCCCCAGCGCCCACAGGCCGCTGAGATAGGACGGACGATACAGCGCGTTGGCCAGCTCAGCCGGATCCAACGGGACGCGCCGGTAGGTCTCGGGGAGCGTGTACATGCCCCTTCGAAGCCCGACGACCTTGCCCTGGGTCATCCAGCGCGAAAGTTGCACCCGGATCGCATCCCGACGGTCCTCGAACGCCTGCGTCAGCAGCGCCAGATCAAAGCACGGCATCGTCCCGGCAATTTTGACCAGATCTCCGTAATTCATAACCGCAAGATAACATATCTGTTGCTTTTCGTAAACAATTATCTAGTCGGAGGCGATGCGCACACGGGGGTCGAGCCAGGCGTAGGCGAGATCGGCGAGGAGGTTCGCGATCTGGTAGAGCACGGCGCCGATGATGACGACGGCGCGGACCATCGCGAAGTCCGAGGAGTTCACGGCGTTGAGGCCCAGGCCGCCGAGGCCGGGAATGCCGTAGAAGCTCTCCAGCAGGATGCTGCCCGCGAAGAGGAAGGGGACCGAGAGGCTCACGTTTGTCACGACGGGGATCAGGCTGTTGCGCAGCACGTGGCGCAGCAGCACGGTGGCGGGATGGAGCCCCTTGCTGATCGCGGTGCGCACGTGCGGCCGGTTGACTTCGTCGAGGATCACGGTGCGGTAGAACCGCACGTCCGAGCCGAGGCTGCTGACGACGCCGATCAACACGGGCAGGCACAGATACGTCCAGTTCTCGTAGCCCCAGACGGGGAAGAGCTTGAGCTTGTAGGCGAGCAAGTACTGGCCGGCCGTCACCCAGATGACGTAGTTCACGCTCATGAGCGCCGTGGTGAAGGCGAGGGCGGTCTTGTCGAAGAGGCGGTTGGCCGTGGCGGCGCAGAGCAGGCCGACAAGCAACGCGAGGACCGTGCCGATGACGAGTATCGGCACGGTCAGCGAGAGCGAGACGAGGACGCCGTCGCGGATGACGTGCCACGCGGGCTGGTGGTATTCGATGGACGTGCCGAGGTCGCCGCGGAGCAGGTCGCCGAGGAAGGCGACGTACTGGATCGGCAGCGGCTTGTCGTAGCCGTGCATGCGGTCGTAGTCGGCCAGCGCCTCGGCGGTGGCGTTCTTGCCAAGCACGATCGCGGCGGGCGAGCCGCCGACGACGTTGAAGAGGATGAACGTGAGCAGCGTCACGCCCAGCAGCGTCGGGACGAGCTGGAGCAGACGCCGCAGCGCGTAGCGCAGCATCGGGCTCACGCCGGGCGCTCCGAGGGAGGTTGGAACATCGCGACGTCGAGCGAGATGCCGCGCGCGGCGAGGTCGCCGTAGAACGTGGGCACGGCGCCCGTCGGCCGGAAGTGGCCGATCACGCGGCCCTGGGCAGAGACGCCGGTCTGGACGAACTCGAAGATGTCCTGCATCGTGATCTGGCTGCCTTCGAGGCCGACGACTTCGGCGATGCAGGTGACCTTGCGCGACCCGTCGCTGAGACGCGATTCATGGACGACGATGTCCACGGCGGAGGCGATCTGCTCGCGGATGGCGCGGGAGGGCAGATCCATGCCGGACATGAGCACCATGGTCTCGAGACGGGAGATGACGTCGCGCGGGGCGTTGGCGTGGACGGTCGTGAGCGAGCCGTCGTGGCCGGTGTTCATGGCCTGGAGCATGTCGAGCGCCTCGCCGCCGCGGCATTCGCCGACGATGATGCGGTCGGGGCGCATGCGCAGGGCGTTGCGAACGAGGTCGCGGATGGTGATCGCGCCGCGGCCCTCGATGTTGGGCGGGCGGGCCTCGAGGCGGATCAGATGGGGCTGGTGGAGGCGGAGCTCGGCGGCGTCCTCGATGGTGAGGATGCGTTCGGTCGGGGGAAGGTAGTTGCTCAGCACGTTGAGCAGCGTCGTCTTGCCGGAACCGGTGCCGCCGGAGACGATGATGTTCTTGCGCATCTTGACGCAGACGTCGAGGAATTTCGCCATGTCGTCGGTCATCGTGCCGAGGCGGATCATGTCCTTGTCGAAGAGCTGGCGCCGCGAGAACTTCCGGATCGTGATGCAGGGCCCGATGAGCGAGAGCGGGTGGATGATGCAGTTGACGCGCGAGCCGTCGGGCAGGCGGGCGTCGACGTATGGCTGGCTTTCGTCCACGCGGCGCCCGAGGGGCGCCACGATGCGCTCGATCACCGCCATGACGGACTGGCTGTCGGTGAACATCTGCTGCGTAAGCTGGATCTTGCCGCTTTTCTCGACGAAGATGCGGTCGGGGCCGTTGACCATGATTTCGGTGACCGTGTCGTCCGCGAGGAGCTTCTCGAGCGGACCGAGGCCGAGGGCCTCGTCGAGAATCTCGGTGCCGATCTCGTCCGGGTCGAGCGTGGGCGGGAGCTTGCAGCGGATTTCGGCAACGATGGCGGCGACGCTCTCGCTGGCGCGGCGGCGGAGCTCCTGGGCGTCGATGTGCTGGGCGGAGAGGCGCTTGATGTCGAGGCGTTCGACGAGCTCCCGGTGGATCTGGGACTTGATGGAGCGCTTGAGTTCGACTGCTGGATCGGCCTTGGGGGGCTCGACCGCGGGTTCCGGCTCGGGCTCCGGCTCCGGCGGCGGGCTGCCGTGCTTGAGCGACTGGGGGGCGGGGGACTGCGCGGGCTCGCGCGCCGCGTCGGCTGGCGGCGTCTTCGGCGCGGCGTCCTCGGCGACGTGGGCGATCGTGAGCGTGTAGGGGCCGATGGTGATCGGGGTGGAGGGCAGGACCGTCGCCGGCTTGCGCACGGGCGTGGCGTTGATGTAGGTGCCGTTTTCGGAGCCGATGTCCTCGATTTTGCATGTGGCGCCGGCGACGAGCAGCAGCGCGTGGCGTTCGCTGACGGACGGGTCGGGCAGGCAGATGCGGCAGCGGTCGCTGCGGCCGATCGTGTAGGATCCGTCGGCGATCTCGGTCTTGACCGGGGCGTCCCCGGATTTGTAGATGGTGAGGACGTTCATGGCCGTTCGGGAGCGTCAGGGCATCGTGCGCACGCGCCGGATTTCCTTCTGGCGGTACTCGTTGAGCGTCTTGAGCTCGGCCTCGATCTGGGTGAAATCGACGCGCGGGAGGTCGTTTTCGAAATAGACGTCGGACTTGTTGCGCAGCGTCAGGAAGAGCTTGCCCTTCATCTGCTGGGCGAAGACCAGGATCTCGGCCTCGCGCGGCGTGACCTGGAGCGTCACCGAACTGTAGCCGGAGGCGCCGCGCGTGTCGCCGAGCGTGCGCTGGGTGTCGCTGCCGACGGCGAGGACGGTGACGTTTTGAAGGACGGTGAGGGTGACCATCTCGAGTTCGGCGTCCTCGACGGCGTTCTGAGCGGGCAGGGCGAAGGAGCCGAGGACGTCGACGCAGTCGTTGGGGCGGACCATGCCGGAGACGCCGGAGGCGCCCGAGACGGGGATGGAGACGGCGCGCATCTTCTGCTGGATTTCGTCGGAAAGCCCGCGGAAGGCCTGCTTGCCGCCGTCGATGTAGCTCCAGAGGACCGGGTTGCGCGTGTCGAGGGAGCGGACGAGCTTGCGGCCGACGATGCGCAGGTAGTCGGACTTGAGGATCGTGTCGTCGCTCACCGAGGAGGCGAGGATGGACACGAAGCCGAGGTCGGACTGCTGGATCGTGGTGCCGGAGGGCAGGGGACGTCCGGCGGCGACCACCTCGATGCGCTCCGCCTTCGCGTAGACGCGGTCGATCTCTCGCTGGATTTCGGCGTTGCGCGAGTCGATCCACGCCTTGGAGAGGATGGCGGCGAGGAGGCCGGCGACCAAGGAGACGATGAGGATGAATTTTTGTTTCATGATGGGATCTCCGGTGCGAAGGGAGGGTCAGGCCCGCCAGGCGGCGAGGGCTTCGCGATAGACGTCGAGCGTGGCGCGGGCGGCCGCGGCCCAGGTGTAGCCGCGCACCTTCTCGAAGGCGACGGCGCGGTTGCGGTCGCGCGCGATGTCGTCCGTCACGGCCGTGACGAGCGCCTGCGCGATCGAATCGGGGCTCTTCGGATCGAAATAGGTCGCCGCGTCGCCGCAGACCTCGCGGAACGCGGGAATGTCGGAGCAGGCGACGGGCGTGCCGCAAGCCATCGCCTCGACGACCGGCATGCAGAATCCCTCGTAGAGGCTTGGCATGACGAACGCGGTGGCGGAGCCGAAGACCGCCGGAAGCTCCGCCTCGGGGATGTCGCCGATCCAGGTCACGAGATCCTCGAGGCCGAGCTCCTGGATGAGGCGCTTGTGGCGCGGAACGGGGGTGCAGCCGAAGCCGCCGAGGACGAGCCGCACGCCATGGAGCATCTCGCGGGCGCGGTCGTAGCCGCGGAAGAGCTCCACGAGATTCTTGTGGCGCTTGTTGTTCCCGATGTAGAGGATCATCGGGCGACCGTACCCGAGCGTCTTCGCGACGGCGGCATGGTCCGCGGCGGAGGTCGGCTTGAACGGCTCGCCGATGCCGTGAGGGATGACGCGGCACTTGTCGGCGTCGCCCGGGAAGAGGTCGCGGATGTCGTCGAGCGTCGCCTGCGAGACGGCGATGGCGCGGGTGCAGGTCTTGAGCGCGGAGCCGACCGAGGTGAGGTACGCGATGCGCTCCTGCGGCGTGGTCTCGAACGCGCACTTGACCGGCACGCAGTCGTGGAGCGTGAGCACGGTCGGCAGATCCCGCAGCGGCTCGCAGATCCGGTTGGGCGTGTGGTAGAGATCGGGCTTGATCGCCTGGACGATCCGCCCGAGCGCGCCGCAGGAGCCGGACGCGTCAGGCGCCACGTCGCAGTCGAACAGCTCGATGCCGGTGCCGGGCGGAAAGTTCCGGCGGACGGCGCTGTTGCAGATGAGCGCGAGCTGGTCGCCGGTGGAGGCGAACAGGCCCGCGAGGGCGCAGGAGAGTTCCGAGGCATAGCGGCCGACGCCGGGAAAGCGCGGGATGTCGGTGCGTGCGTCGAGGAGGACTTTCATGGCATTTGCGTGGCTAGACGCCGATGACCTTGCGGATTTCCGCCGCGATCGACTCCGCCAGGCGGTCGGCGGCCTCCTGAGTCGCGGCCTCGATCATCACGCGGCACATCGGCTGGGTGCCGGAATAGCGGACGAGGACGCGGCCCTGGCTGCCGAGTTCGCGCTCGGCGGCCTCGGTCGCGCGGATGACGCCGGGCATCGTCTCCATCGGCGGCTTCTCCTTGACATCGATGTTGAGGAGCGTCTGCGGGGCGTTCTGGAAGATGCCGGAGAGGTCGGAGAGGCGGCGCCCCTCGCGTTTCATCACGGCCAGGAGCTGCAGCGCGGTGACGATCCCGTCGCCGGTGGTGTGCTTGTCGAGGAAGATCACGTGGCCCGACTGTTCGCCGCCGAGGCAGGCGTCCTGCTTCTTCATGAGTTCCAGCACGAGGCGGTCGCCGACGCCGGCGTCCATCCAGCGGATGCCCATCTTGTCGAAGGCGAGGCGAAGCCCGAGGTTGCTCATCGGGGTGAGGACGACGAGGTTGTTGCGGAGCTGGCCGATGGACTGGAGATGGCGCGCGCAGATCGCGATCACGTGGTCGCCGGAGATCTCCGCGCCCGTCTCGTCCACCGCGATGAGGCGGTCGGCGTCGCCGTCGAAGGCCAGGCCGATGTGCGCACCCGTCTCGAGCACCTTCCGGCTGAGGTCGCCCGTGTGCTGGGAGCCGCAGCCGTCGTTGATGTTCAGGCCGTTGGGTTCGGCGTGGATCGTGTGGACCTCCGCGCCAAGCTCCGTGAAGATCGTCGGGGCGACGCGGTGCGCGGCGCCGTTCGCGCAGTCGAGGACGATGCGCATGCCGCCCAGGTCGTATTCGCCGGGGAACGTGCCCTTGCAGAACTCGATGTAGCGCCCGCCGGCGTCGTCGATGCGCTTGGCTCGGCCGACTTCGGAGGCGGGCGGGCGGACGCTGACGAGCTCGCTGGACTGCAGCAGGCGCTCGATCTCGCCCTCGAGGTCGTCGTTGAGCTTGTAGCCGGAGGACGAGAAGATCTTGATGCCGTT
>JAAZAI010000351.1 GCA_012514445.1 Lentisphaerota bacterium | reverse complement strand
GCGGACTTCGAGAAGCTGGGCGCCGACAACTGCGTCTTCGCCGGCCTGGCTAAGATCGTCGCCGCCCACAACAACCTCTGGTGCGCCGAAGCGGAGAAATTCCTCCTCGCCAACGCCGCCTGCATTTAGGCGGGGAGCCGGGGAACGTCGGCGACGGGGATCGACTTGATTCGACGGAAGCCGGAGAAGATTCCCGTCGACTGGTGTCGACTCGAGTCGAGTCCTGTCGCCGCGTTCACTCGGCGGCGCGACCTTCCCATACGTTTTTGCATGGCAGCGTCCGCACTCCGGTATGCAAAGCGGGGTGGGGCGAAGCCGTCCCTAAGCCCGGCAAGCCTCTTTTGTGGGTATTCGGTCGCCGGGGGTTGACGTAGGAGCGCTCCTTGAGCAGACCGGAACCAGCCCCGTCGACTGCCCGCTTGGGTGAGTCGTGTGTAGAGCGTGGTGAGTCGTTTTCGGAACGCGATCCTCGGCTATCGCGCAGGAGACATCGCCGGCATGATCGAAAACATCGTCTATCTGGAATTGCTTCGCCGGTGCTTTCGCGTCAGCGTCGGACGGATCGGTGAATTGGAGATCGATTTCATCGCCGAACGAGCCGGGCGCAAGGACTATTACCAGGTCTCCTACATGCCTTCCGCCCAGGCGACGCTGAAGCGGGAGTGTGCGCCTCTGCTCGCCGTTCAGGACGGATATCCGAAACATCTGATCAGCATGGATCGCCTTCTCGGCGCCGACTACCACGGTGTCGCCTGCCACTATCTGCCGGAGTGGCTGTGCGGCGGTGACGCCGTGCGCAGGGACGGATGAAATCCGCCACAACCCGTCGATCTCTGTCGCCGCCGTCCGTACGCGGCGAAGTCGCCGCGTCCATTTCGGGCCGGGCTCGCACCACCTGCCCTCGACTGTGGCATGCGAGATCATCCCACCGTAATCTCGAACTTTTTTGCGAGATTACGGAGTCGATGTAATCTGGCGTTTTCTTCGATACTACATTCGGTGGCAGCGTCCGGACCCAACCGCCGCAATTCTCGAAACGGGCTGCGATGCGCGGTTTCCCGCAGCCGTGGTGCGACGAAGCGCGTTGCGGGAAGGCGGCGCCGTTCAACAACATTTTCCCCTTGCGCCGCCGTCGTCTTTGTGCCAGATTTTGTTCCATCGGCATTGCGTGGTTTATCCGCCGCGCAAAGGATAAAAACGCTAATCGTCAGCTCAGAAGAAAAGGAGAGATGACATGCCGCCCATCAATGAATTCAAG
The DNA here is from genome assembly GCA_012514445.1 of Lentisphaerota bacterium. Classification (GTDB taxonomy): domain Bacteria; phylum Verrucomicrobiota; class Kiritimatiellia; order RFP12; family UBA3636; genus JAAZAI01. The sequence continues at coordinate 574 of JAAZAI010000351.1, read as the reverse complement.
TGCGATAAGTGCGGGTTCCAACTGCCCTCCGGTTGGGGCGGCTACATGTACGTGACTGACCAGACAGGCAAGCGGATTGTGTGCCCCCATCCTTGTGAGTTTGCCACGGTCTCCCAAGTGCTGGGCGCGAACGCGCCGAGGGAACTGATCCAGCAAAGAACGGGGTTCAACAGCGACTGCCTGTGTCTCGATTGCTTGAAGGAGTTTAACATCGACCTCAAACGAGACGCCAGAGCGTGCCCGCACTGCAACTCGAACCGAATCGGCAGCTTGCAGGAGTTGGTTGACGGGCCGTGTCCGAAATGCAAGGAAGGCACCATACAGGAGATCGTGACCGGAGCATGGAGCTAACAAAGCGGTGGTGAGGTACGGTTGCCCGCTACGCGGTCAACCGCCCCTCACCGCTGCCGTTGGAACCAGAGAAGAGATGACTCCCGCAGAGGCGCGGAGGCGCAAAGGATGAAAGAAGACGAGATCGGGACACGTGTGATCGAAGCGGCGATTGCGGTACACCGGGAACTTGGACCGGGGCTGCTTGAGACGGTCTATGAGAACCGGAATCACCCGTTGCGTG